>NZ_JBFAIU010000006.1:0-70397 GCF_040654855.1 Asanoa sp. NPDC050611 | reverse complement strand
GGGGTGCGTGAACGCTCATGAAAGCCACATTCACGCCGATCGGTGCCGCCTACAGGACCGCCGCACCGGTGAGCGACCCGGCCGGCGCGTGGCTGATCGGCGTGGGCGGCCCGACGTCGGGTCGAGCCAGATGCGCACCTCGGGGCCGGCGGCCCGGCGGGCGATCATCGCCACCTCGACCGTCAGCTCGAAGAGCCGCCAGTCGCCGCGGGGCTCGGCGCGTAGGTCGGTCGCGATGGCTTCGATCAGCCGGGGGTCGCTGACCGGCTCGGCCCGCCCGGCCACGTAGGCCTCGTCGTCGCTGTCCTCGGGTGGGAACGAGTGCAGCGCGTAGCGCCCGTCGCGCTCGAGGTCGCGACGTTTGGGTGAGTCGACGACGAAGCAGAACAGCCCGTCATCGGTGATCACCGGTGAGACCGGGTGCACCCGCGGGCCGCCGTCTGCGCGGACGGTCGCGAGGTAGCCCAGGCCGGGGCCGTATTGGTGCATGAGGGCGTGGATCGCCCGCGCAAGTCGCGGCTCATCAGCGGCGAACTCAGACCAGGAAGCCATGGAGTGATTCTATCGTACATACGTACGAACCATAGGGTGATTCAATGCTGCTCTCCGATCGTGACCTGGTCACGGAGATCAAATCGGGCGCCCTAACGCTGGAGCCGTTCGAGCCCGCGCTGGTGCAACCGTCCAGCATCGACGTGCGGCTCGACCGGCTGTTCCGGGTCTTCAACAACCACCTCTACACGCACATCGACCCGGCCGTGCAGCAGGACGAGCTGACGTCGCTGGTCGAGGTGCCGGACGGTCAGCCGTTCGTGTTGCACCCGGGCGAGTTCGTGCTCGCCTCCACGATGGAGGTCATCTCTTTGGGTGACCGGCTCGCCGGGCGCCTGGAGGGCAAGTCCAGCCTCGGCCGGCTCGGGCTGCTGACCCACTCGACCGCGGGCTTCATCGACCCGGGGTTCTCCGGCCATGTGACGCTGGAGCTGTCCAACGTGGCCAACCTGCCGATCATGCTCTGGCCCGGCATGAAGATCGGCCAGCTCTGCATCTTCCGGCTGTCGTCGCCGGCCGAACACCCCTACGGCGCGGCCGTGTACGGCTCCCGCTATCAGGGTCAGCGCGGCCCGACGCCGAGCCGGGCCTGGCAGAACTGGCGCACCTGGCCGACCGCGCCGCCGGAGACAGAGGCATGAACGAACGGCGGGGGCCCGAGGGCCCCCGCCGTCAAAGCAACGAACCTAGCGCTTCTTCACCGATCGGTAGCCCGTGATCGGCATCGTGTTGACGCTGGACACCTGCACCGGCTTGCCGGCCCGCGGTGCGTGCACCATCTGGCCGTTGCCGATGTAGAGGCCGACGTGGCTGATCGGACTGTAGAAGAAGACCAGGTCACCGGCGCGTGGGCTGGATACCGGATAGGTCTCGTCCCACTGGTCGCCGGTGTAGTGCGTCAGTGACACACCCGCCTTGCCCCAGGCGTAGAGCGTCAGGCCCGAGCAGTCGAAGGTGTTGGGACCCGCCGTGTTGAACACGTAGGACTTGCCGACCTGCGCGCAGGCCGTCTTGACCGCCGTGGCCTCGCCGGTCGTCTTCGTCGTGATCTTCGGGCAGTTGGCCACGTTGACCCGGGTCGGCGGCAGCGACGCCTCGAGCTTCTTGATGTCAGCGGCGATCTGCTTCTTGCGCGCCGCGAGCTCGGTGTCGCTCTTCTTGTTGGCCGCGACGAGGCTGTCGAGCTTTGCCTTCTGCGCGTTGAACGCGTCCCGCGCCTTCACGACGTCGGCGATCTGCGCCTGCTCGTGCCGGGCCAGCATGTCGATGATCACGAGCTGGTCGGTGAGGTCGCCGGTCTTCGCCCCGGACAGGAGCATGCTCAGCTCGCCGGTCGGACCCGCCTTGTAGTGCTGGGCCGCGATGACGCCGATCCGGTCGAGCGCGATGTCAGCCCGCAGCGACAAAGGCTCGATTTTCTTTTGTAAGTCTTTAGCTTTCTTTTGGTTTTTCTGAAGGTCCGAGTGGACCTTGTTGTACTGCTCGATGACGGGCTCGAGCTGGCGCCATTTCTTGTCGATTTCCGCCTCGATCTGCTGCGGGCTGGGCGCCGCAGCAGCGACGCCGGCCGGCAGCACGGCGGCGACCACGCCGAAGGAAAGGGCCAGCAGCACATGGACTAACGGCCGGGACGCGCGCAAGGCGATTGCCTCCCGTAGTGAGACTGAGTGGGCGTGGGGGTTACGCCGCCGAGGAAACACATTAGGGAATGGCGAAACAGCCCGCAAGGCCGCATTCGCTGCGCTGTCAGGCGGGTACGGGCGGTGTAACACCTCCGCCGGGAAAGCCCGAATTGCCCTGACCGACAACCGCATTCAATACATCGTCGAGAGTCACTACTCCAAGAGGTGCGCGGCCGTCACTGACCAACACCATGTGCTGCCGCTCCCGCCGCATGGAGAGCAGAAGATCGGCCAGGCTGCGATCCGGCGGTACGACCGTGAGCAGCCGGATCATGTCCGCCGGCACCGGCGCCGTCCGGCTCGCACCCGCGTACCCGATGATGTCCTTGACGTGCACGAAGCCCAGCACCCGCCGGCTGCTGCGCTGCACGACCGGGAAGCGCGACCGCCCGGTTCGCGTCGCCAGCACCTCGAGCGACGCCGGCGACACGTCCTCGGCGACGGTGGTGACCGACGACCACGGGCGCATCGCGGCGACGGCGGTGCGGTCGTGCAACGCGAGCGCGCCGGTGATCCGGGCGTGCTCCTCGGAGCCGAGCAGCCCCTCCGTCCGCGCCTGCGAGACCAGCCCGGCCAGTTCCTCGGCGGTGAAGACGGTCTTCACCGCGTCCGTCGCCTCGACGCGCCAGAGACGCAACACGACGCGGGAGACCCACTTGAGCGCGACCAGCAGCGGCTTGGTCCCCACGCAGAACGCCAGCATCGCCGGGCCGAGCCAGAGCGCCGACGTCTCCGGGCCGGCGATCGCGATGTTCTTGGGCACCATCTCGCCGATCACCGTGTGCAGGTAGACCACGATCATCAGCGCCAGGACGAACGCCACCGGGTGCACCGCGGCGTCCGGCAGGCCCACCGCGTGGAACGGGCCCTCGAACAGGTGCGCGATGGCCGGCTCGGCGATCGCGCCGAGGCCGAGCGAGCAGATGGTGATGCCGAGTTGCGCGCCGGCGATCATCAGGGGGATCTGGTTCATCGCCGAGAGCGTCATCCGAGCCCGCCGGGACGTGCCGGCCAGCGGCTCGATGGCGGTGCGGCGCGACGCGATGAGCGCGAACTCGCTGCCGACGAAGAACGCGTTGCCCAGGATCAGCGCGACCGTGATCAGCAGGTTAAGCATGCTCGGCCTCCGGGCTGACGACGCGCACCTGCTCGATCCGGTGCCGCTCGACCTCCACGACCGTGAACTCCCAACCCGCGTCGCGGATCTCCTCGCCGGCCACCGGGATGTGCCCCAGCCGGGACATCAGGAAGCCGGCGAGGGTCTCGTAGGGACCGTCGGGCAGCCGGAACCCGGTCAGCTCGGCCAGCTCGTCCGCGCGCAGCATGCCGTCGACGAGGAACGTCCGCTCGCCGCCCGGCACGGTCAGCTCGACGGCGCCCGTCTCCTCGACCGCCTCCGGGTCGAACTCGTCGGCGATCTCACCGACCAGCTCCTCGACCAGGTCCTCGACCGTCACGACCCCGTCGGTGCCGCCGTACTCGTCGACCACGATCGCCAGGTCCGCGTCCGCCGCCCGCAGTGCGGCGAGCACGCCGTCGAGATCGAGACTCTCCGGGACGTAGACCGGCTCGCGGGCCACCGCGGCCACCGTCGTGGTCGTCCGCCGAGCCGGGGGTACGCCCAGCGCGTCGGGCACCGCGACCACACCGGTGATCAGGTCGAGGGTGTCCTCGTACACCGGGAATCGGGTCCGCCCGGTCTCCTGCGCGGCGGCGAGCAGCTCGGCGACGCTCGCCGAGCCGGGCAGGGCGATCACGTCGACCCGCGGGGTCATCGCCTCGGCCGCGCGCTTGTCGCCGAACCGGATGGTTCGCTGCAGCAGCATCGCGGTGTCGGAGGGCAGCGCACCGGCCCGGGCCGAGATGGCGGCGAGCAGACCCAGCTCCTCGGGCGAGCGGGCGCTGGCCAGCTCCTCCTGCGGCTCGATGCCGAGCCGCCGCACCACCCAGTTTGCCGACGCGTTGAGCACCGCGATCAGCCAGCGGAAGACCGCGGAGAACGCGCGCAGCGGCACCACCGTGCCGAGGACCGCCGACATCGGCCGGGCCAGCGCCGCGTTCTTCGGCACCAGCTCACCGAAGAGCATCGAGAGCAGCGTGGCCAGGGCGAGGGCGAGGATCGTGGTCACCGTACGGGTGGATTCGTGCGCCAGCGGCTCGATCAGCGGCCGGAACAGCTTGGCCAGCGCCGGCTCCGCGAGATAGCCGGTGAGCAGGGCGGCGATCGTGATGCCGAGCTGTGCGCCCGAGAGCTGGAACGACAGCTCGTGCAGCGCCTTACGGACGGTGCCGGCTCGCTTGTCACCGTCTGTCGCGCGCCGGTCGATCTCCGCCCGGTCGACGGTGACCAGGCCGAACTCGGCGGCGACGAAGAACGCGTTGGCGCCGGTCAGCAGCACGAACCCGACCAGCGGAAGGAGGGTGGTGAGCAATAGGTCGTCGATGATCGGTTCACCTCGGCGGGATTGTTTCACGCTTGGGCTTATTGACCTCCACTGCTACGTGCGGCGATGCTGTCGGGCACGGATCGAACACGGCGGGTGAAGAGCGGCGGCGGGAGGCCTGATGGGTGGGGCGGTGCTGGCAACGTTCGCGGGCGCGGTGGTCGTCGGCTGGAGCATGGGCTGGTTCGCCGAGCGGTTCCGCCGCGCCCGCGTTGATGTCCGGGCGACGAAGAAGGGCCTGCCGGTTCTGCAGAAGGCGATGTGGACGAACTTCCGCAAGGTGGCCGGCCGCATCGTGATCGTCGTGGCGCTGTTCGCCGCGGCCCTGTACGGCTGGGCCAACAGCCAGTCCTGAGGTTTTCCGCAGGTCGCTGGGTGGTCGGCCGCATGGTGGGCGGGCGGCCGCGTCCATAGCGTCGTTCGCATGATCCTTTCCAGCGAACCGCAGACCGCGAGCGGCATCGCCGCCTGGGCCGTCGACCTGATGGAGCGCCTCGGCGCGCCCGGCGCCGGGCTGGCCGTGGCCCTCGAGAACCTGTTCCCGCCGCTGCCCAGCGAGCTCATCCTGCCGCTCGCCGGCTTCACCGCGAGCCAGGGCGACATGAGCGTCGCGGCGGCGCTGTTCTGGACGACGGCCGGTTCGGTGGTCGGCGCACTCGCGCTCTATCTGGTGGGCGCCGCGGTCGGCCGGCACCGGATCCGGGCCATCGCGACCCGGCTGCCGCTGGTCCGCCTGCGGGACATCGACCGCACCGAGGAGTGGTTCGCCCGGCACGGCACGAAGGCCGTGTTCCTCGGCCGCATGATCCCCATCTTCCGCAGCCTCATCTCCGTGCCCGCCGGCGTCGAGCGCATGCCGGTGCCGACCTTCCTCGCGCTGACCACGGCCGGCAGTCTCATCTGGAACTCGGTCTTCGTCCTGGCCGGCTACCAGCTCGGGGAGTCGTGGTGGCGGGTCGAGGCGTACGCCGGCGTGCTGCAGAAGGTGGTCATCGGCGCCGTCGTGCTCCTGGTCGCCTGGTTCGTCGTCAACCGGCTGCGCCGACCCGTGGGCCGGCACGGGGCGTAGCGGGGCGGTCCGCGTACCGTAGGGTGCTCGGCCGTCCGAGGGGGAGAGATGCCGCGTCTGGTGCTGCTGCGCGACGGCCGGTGGCCCGACGTGGCGGGGGTGTGCTGCTGGCGCACCGCGGCCCGGTCCGCCTTCGCCGCCGCCGGTTCGGACGTCGCCGAGGCGACCTGGACGCAGGCCGCGGCGCGACCGTCCAGGCCGGAGGGTCCCGGGCGGCTGGTCGACCTCTTCCGCAGGAACGTCCCGGATCCCGGCCCGCCGCCCGTTCCCGGCCTCGACGACGGCGCGATCGTGATCGCCGAGTCGCTGCGGGCGGCGCTCGCCGCGGTCGACGGCGGCGCGCCCGGTGCACGGCTGTGGGCCCTCGCGCTGCCGCCCACCCGCGGGTTGCCGGGCGACAGCACGCCGTTCGGCCAGCTGGTCAACGAGGTGGCACCGCGGATCGCCGGCTTCGTCACCGACAGCGAGTTGGGGCGCGACGCCGTCGAGCGCACGGTCACGACCGCGCGGCCCAGGGTCGTCATCCTGCCGCCGGTCGTGCCGGACCGCCGGTGTCCAAGGTGTTCGGCGGGCGCGCCGGAGGACGGCCTGGACCCCGACGTCGCCGACGACGTCGCCCAGCTCGCCGCATGGCGGAACCCGTCCGACACCTACTCGTTCGCGATGAGCCGCCGCCGCGGCCTGGCCGCCGACTGGGCGCCGGCGGACCTGCTCACCTGGGCGCAGGACGGCCGCGGGCAGGCCCGGGCGAGCCTGCCCGACGCGCCGCCGGACTGGACGGCCGCGGCGCAGGACCGCGGCGCCCGCGAGCTGCTCGCGGCCGCGCTGACGGCCGGGGCGCCGCGGCTGCGTCCCACCCGCGAGGTGCTGGTCTCCGGCTTCGACCTCAAGTTCATCCGCGAGCTGGCGGGCCGGCTCGACGAGCGACCCGATCTGTCGGTCACGCTCGACGAGTGGCAGTTCGTGTCGTGCGGCACGGCGGACACCCCCGGGCTCGTCGAACGGGCGGACACCATCGTCGGCGAGTGGGCCAGGCCCAGCGCGGTCTGGCTGGCCAAGCACAAGCGACCCGACCAGCGCCTCGTGATCCGGCTGCACCGGTTCGAGATCGACGCGCCGTACCCGCGGCAGATCGAGATCGACAATGTCGACGCGGTCGTCTACATCGCACCCGCGCTCGGGCCGCGGATCCGCGACGAGCTCGGCTGGCCCGAGGAGAAGCTGGTCTACATCCCGAACTTCCTGGACATCAACTGGCTCGACCGGCCCAAGCTGCCGGACGCCCGGTTCGCGATCGGGATGGTCGGCACCGAACGCTCACTCAAACGCCTCGACCTCGCCCTCGACGTCGTCGCCGCCGTGCGCCGGGCAGACCCGCGGTTCGTGCTGCACGTCCGGTCGATCGTCCGGGACAGCACGCACGCGGGCGTCGACCGCGCCGAGCAGGAGTACGCCGGCTGGGTCGAGGACCGGCTCGAGCGCGACGCGATCCTGCGCGCCGGCGTGGTGTTCGAGCCGCCGGGGCGGGACATGGCCCGCTGGTACCGCCGCGTCGGCGGCTTCCTGTCGACGAGCGACATCGAGGGCGTGCACCTCGCCGCGGCCGAGGCCATGGCCTCCGGTGCCGTGCCGGTGTTCCGGCCCTGGCCAGGGGTGCGCGCGGTGTACGACGACCGGTGGATCCACGGCTCGGTGGACGACGCGGCGGCCGCCCTGCTGGCGAACGCCGACCCCGAGGTCTGGGCCGAGCGGTCGGCCGCCGCCAAGGCCGAGATGCGCCGCCGCTACGACCCGGCGGGCGTCCTGGACGCCTGGACGGAACTGCTGCACGGCGACCTCGACCGCGCCCGGAAGTCGTTCGACACTCCCTAGGAGCCCAGGTAGCGGAGCACTGCCAGGACCCGCCGGCTGTAGCCGGTGGTGTGCGACAGGTCGAGCTTGTCGAAGATGGCGTTGACGTGCTTCTCCACCGCGCTCTGCGACACGTGCAACTGGGCCGCGATGCCGGCGTTGGTGTGGCCCTGCGCCATCCGGTCGAGCACCTCGGCCTCGCGCGGGGTCAGCCGGCGCAGGGGGTCGGTGTGCGAGGTGCGGGCCAGCAGTTGCCGGACCACCTCCGGATCGAACGCGGCCCGGCCCGCGGCTACCCGGTCCAGCGCGTCCAGGAACTCGCCGACCTCCGCCACCCGGTCCTTGAGCAGGTAGCCGACCCCGTCGCTGCGCGTGGTGAGCAGCTCGACCGCGTACCGGCGCTCGACGTACTGCGAGAGCACCAGGACGCCCACCGCGGGCCAGCGGTTGCGGATCTCGACCGCCGCCCGCAACCCCTCGTCGCGGTGGTTGGGCGGCATCCGCACGTCGGCGACCACCACGTCGGGTTGGTCAGCGGCGACCGCGGCCAGCAGCGCCGACGCGTCACCCACCTCGGCGACGACCTCGTGCCCCTCGTCGGTCAGCAGGCGGGCCAGGCCGGCCCGGAGCAGCACCGAGTCTTCGGCCAGGATCACGCGCATGGCAGCTCCGCTTCGACCGTCGTGGGACCGCCGGGCGGGCTGTCGACGCTGAAGGAACCGTCCAGCGCGGCCGCCCGCCGCGCGAGCCCGGACAGGCCACCGCCGGCCGGATCGGCACCGCCGGGTCCGTCGTCGGTGACCGTGACCCGCACGGTCCCCTCGGCGCGCAGCACGCGGACGGCGACCCGGCTGCCCGGTGCGTGCTTGGCCGCGTTGGTCACGGCCTCCGACACCACGAAGTAGGCGGCGGTCTCGACGGCGGACGGCAGCCGGCCGACCCGGCAGTCGACGGTCACCGGCACGCCGCCGCGTTCCGCCACCCGGGCCAGCGCCTCCGCGAGCCCCAGGTTGTCGAGATCGGCCGGGTAGGCGCGCCAGGCGACGTCGCGCAGCTCCGCCAGGATCTCCCGGGCCTCGTCGTGGGCCTGCCGGACCAGCTCGTCGGACCGGGTGCGGTCGGCGGTGCCGCGCCGGGCCTGGCCGAGCAGCAGGCCGAGGGCGACGAGCCGCTGCTGCACGCCGTCGTGCAGGTCCCGCTCGATCCGCCGGCGTTCGGCGTCGACGGCGGCGACCACGCCGGCGCGGCTCGCCGCCAGCTCGCTGATCCGCCGCTCGTAGCGCGCCCGGTCGCTCGGCACCAGCAGCCGCACCGCGAGCCATCGGTCCAGCGCGGCCACACCCAGGAAGCCCTGCAGGGCCAGGAAGAACAGCACGAGACCGCCGACCACCTGGGCGAACACGAGCCACGCGCTGCTGCGGCCGACGAACAGGTCCCGGGCCCAGACCGCGCCGGTGCCGAGGCCGTAGAGGAAGAGCAGGGCGACGAACCCACCGAGCAGACCCACGAGCCAACGGACACCGAGGTACGCGACGGCGCGGCGCCCGGGATAGTCGTCGAGGTGCTCGACCGCGCCGCCGCCGGGCAGGAACGCGGTGATCCGCCAGCGCTCCACCTCGACGAGGTGGCGGGCCGGGCGCTCGATGCCCACCGGCTGGCGCCCGCGGATCAGCTCGACCAGTGCGACCAGCGCGGCCCAGCCGAGGAAGGCGAGCTCGGCGACGGCGGTGGCCGCGCCGACGGACACACCGACGAACAGCCGCCCGCCGGCGCCGACCAGCCCTGCCATCATGGCCTGCACGGTACAGCTGTGGTTTTCCGCAGGTCGCGGCGTGTGGAAACGCTCAGCTCGGGCTGTAGCCGAGCAGCGACATGTCGCGCACGTTGGCGGGCTCGGTGACCTGAGCCTTTACCGTGCGGTCCGCGCCCAGCAGGGTCAGCTTGTTGTTCTCAGTCCGCACCAGAATGCCGCCGTCGGGCTGGAACAGCACCGCCGTGACCGCACCCGTCACCGGCAGGCGCACGTCCGCGCCGGTGGCCACGTCGACGACCGCGTTCGCGAACACGTCCCGACCGATGTCACCGTCCGGCTGGTCACCCGTGCGCTGGTTGACCGCCATCAGCTTCCCGTCCGCCGAGATGCTGAACGGGTCACAGCTCCGCCGGAGCTCCGGGTTCGACTTGCTGTCCAGGTCGCCGAACACCGGCACCAGACGGGCGTTGCCACCGTCGGCGTCGGCCGTGCCGATCCGGCACTCACCCGTCGCGTACCCGAGGCGATGCCCGCCGGCGGACCACAGGAAATGCATCCCGTCGGGCTGGTGCGCCAACGCCGTGAAGGCACCCGACGCCACGTTGACCACGCCCATCGTCCGGCCGCCGTCGCCGGCGCTCTTCGCCACCAGTAGTCGCTGGGAGTCCGGTGACCAAGCCGGCTCGAAGCCGGCGTCGATGCTGTCCCGCAGGACGGTCCGCTTGTCGTGCCCGTCCCGGTCGGCGACCACCACGTGCTGGTCGCCGTCGATGAACGCGACCGACGTGCCGTCCGGCGACACGTTCGCGTTGTACGCGCCGGCGCTCAGCACGGTCTGCGTGCCCGACCTGGTCAATCGAACCAACCGGTCCGCGTCGGCGTAGTACAGCCAACCCGGCAGCCCGACGATGGAGCCCACGGCCGCCGGGGTGCTGGACGGCGGGCTGGACGGCGTCGCGGTCGGCGACGGCGAGACCGATGGCAGGTCGACAGCGGACGGCGGTGCGACCGCGGGCGTGTTCCCCTGCGTCGCGGGCAGGCCCAGCTGCCAGGTGAACACGCCGGCCACGGCCAGGACGCACGCCACCGCGGCGCTCCGGACGATGGCCTGGTTGCGCCCGATCCGCTTCGAGCGGGCCAGCGACCGGTCGAGGAAGTCCACCGGCTTCGCCTGGTCGCTGAGGTTCGCCAGGCTCTCGCGCAGTTCGTCGTCGTTCATCTTCCGGTACCTCCGGTGGTCCGGAATTCCTTGAGATCCGGCACGAGCTTGCGCAGGTGCTCGAGGGCCCGCGCGGTCTGGGTCTTGACCGTGCTGACCGATACGCCCAGCATGTCCGCCGCCTCCGCCTCGGTGTGGTCCTCGAAGTAGCGGAGCACCACCACGGCCCGCTGCCGCTTGCTGAGCGAACCCAGCGCCCGTTCGAGGGTCATGCGCCAGGCGATCGCGTCCGGGTCGTCGTGGCCGCCCCGGGCCGTCTGCTCGGGCAGGTCGCCGGGGAGCATCTCGGCCACCTTCCGCCGCCGCCACACCGAGACCTGCAGGTGGTACATGACCCGGCGGGCGTACGCCTCGGCGTTTCCGGTCTCGTGGAGCCGGGACCAGGACCGGTGCGTACGGGCGAGCGCCTCCTGCACGAGGTCTTCCGCGAGGTGTTGGTCGCCGGTGAGCAGGTAGGCCGACCTGAGCAATGCATGGCTTCTGGCCCGGACGAACGTCGCGTAATCGTCCTCGCGAGTGGCCATGCCTGATCCGATCGACGAGGAACCGTGAGCGGTTGGGGAGTCTAGTACCGCCATCGTCGCTGTCCGGACCGGCATCGGGTCTCCGCGGGTCGGGACTGCCCGCGGCGCCCCCGTGAGCGCCGCGGGCAGCCGCGTCAGTTGGGGCTGTAGCCGAGCAGAGCCAGGCCGCGCACGGCCGCGGGCTCGGTGACCTGAGCCTTGACCGTGCGGTCCGCGCCCAGCAGGGTCAGCTTGTGGTCCTTGGTCCGCACGAGGATGTCGCCGTTGGGCTGGAACAGGACCGCGGTCACGGCACCGGTCACCGGCAGGCGCACGTCCGCACCGGTGGCCACGTCGACGACCGCGTTCGCGAACACGTCCCGACCGATGTCACCGTCCGGCTGGTCACCCGTGCGCTGGTTGACCGCCATCAGCTTCCCGTCCGCCGAGATGCTGAACGGGTCACAGCTCCGCCGGAGCTCCGGGTTCGACTCGTTGCCCAGGTCGCCGAACACCGGCACCAGGCGGAAGTTGCCGCCGTCGGCGTCGGCCGTGCCGATCCGGCAGGTGCCGGTCGCGAAGCCCAGCCGCTGTCCGTCGGCCGACCACACCAGGTGGATCCCCTCCGGCTGGTGCGGCAACGCGGTGAAGGCGCCCGACGCCACGGTGACCACGCCCATCGTCGCGCCACCGCCGGCGGCGCTCTTCGCGACCAGCAGGCGCTGCGAGTCGGCGGACCACACCGGCTCGTGGCCTTGCGTGACGCTGTCCCGGAGCAGGGTGCGCTTGTCGCCACCGTCCCGGTCGGCCACCACCAGGTCCCCGTCGTTCTCGACGAACGCGACCGACGCGCCGTCCGGTGACACGTTCGCGTTGTAGGCGCCGGCCTTCAGCACGGTGTCCACACCCGACTTGGTGAGCCGGACCAGCTTGTCCGAGTCGGCGTAGTAGAGCCAGCCCGGCAGGCCGGCGACCGAGCCCTCGGTCGCGGACGCGGACGCCGACGGAGCCGGAGCCGACGGGGTGGACGAGACGGTCGGGGCCGAGGCCGGGCTTCCGGCGGCGGCCGAACCCGTTCCGCAGGCGGCGGTCAGCAGCACGGCGGCGCCGGCGAGGCAGGTGGCGGCGGCGGCGACGAGGGTAGGGCGAGCGATCTTCGCGTTCATCAGAGAGAGCCCTGTTCGAGAGAAGTGAAAGGAAGTCGCCGGCCGGGCGTCGTGCTGTCTTGTACGCCTATCAAGACGCGACCCGGGTTCGAGCCGGGCGACAGTACGTTCGGCCTTCTTTCACTCACCCGAACGGTGGATGCTCTACCCCGCGGTGGCGGCCTCCGGCTCGGCCGACGACGCCGGGCTCTCCGGCTTGACCGAGCGCAGCAGGACGGTGGCCACGTCGACCACCTCGACGCCGTCGGTGGCGCCGGCGGCCTGCTTGGCGGTGACGCCGTCGTTGATCATGGTGAAGCAGAAGGGGCAGCCGACCGCGATCGTGTGTGCGCCGGTGGAGATGGCCTCCTCGACGCGCTCGATGTTGATGCGCTTGCCGATCCGCTCTTCCATCCACATCCGAGCGCCGCCGGCGCCGCAGCAGAACGAGCGTTCGGAGTTGCGGGGCATCTCGGTGAGTTCGGCGCCGCCGGCGGATGCCTCGAGGACCTCGCGTGGCGGGGTGAAGACCCGGTTGTGGCGGCCCAGGTAGCACGGGTCGTGGTAGGTGACCCCGCCGTCGACGGGCTGCACCGGGGTCAGCTTCCCGGAGGCGACCAGGTCGGCCAGCAGTTGGGTGTGGTGCACGACCTCGAAGCTGCCGCCCAGGGCGCCGTACTCGTTGCGCAGGGTGTTGAAGCAGTGCGGGCACGACGCGACGATCTTCTTCACGCCCGCCTCGTTGAGGGTCTCCACGTTCTGCTGGGCGAGCATCTGGAAGACGAACTCGTTGCCGATGCGGCGGGCCGGGTCACCCGTGCAGGTCTCCCCCTCGCCGAGGATCGCGAAGTCGACGCCGGCCTCGTGCAGCAGCGTGGCGACCGCGCGGGTGGTCTTCTTCGCCCGGTCCTCGAACGCGCCGGCGCAGCCGACCCAGAACAGGTATTCGAAGTCGTCACCGGCGCCGGCCCGCTTGACCTCGAAGTCCAGGCCCTTGGTCCAGTCCTCGCGGGTGTTCGGCGGCGCACCCCACGGGTTGCCCTTGTTCTCCAGGTTGCGCAGCATCACGCCGGCCTCGGACGGGAACGACGACTCGATCAGCACCTGGTAGCGGCGCATGTCGACGATGTGGTCCACGTGCTCGATGTCGACCGGGCACTGCTCGACACACGCACCGCAGGTCGTGCACGACCACAGCACGTCCGGGTCGATGACGCCGCCGTCGGACGCGCCGCCGATCAACGGCCGGTCCGCCTCGGCCATGGCCAGCACGTCGACCCCGGCCAACTGCTCCTTGCTGGCCTTCTCCTCGCCGCTCAGGTCCTTGCCACCGCCGGCCAGCAGGTAGGGCGCCTTGGCATAGGCGTGGTCACGCAGCGAGAGCACCAGCAGCTTCGGCGACAGCGGCTTGCCGGTGTTCCACGCCGGGCACTGCGACTGGCAACGGCCGCACTCCGTACACGTGGAGAAATCGAGCAGACCCTTCCAGGTGAACTGCTCCACCTGCGCCACGCCGAACTGGTCCTTCTCCGGGTCGGCCTCCTCGAAATCGAGCAGCTGCCCGTTGGAGGTCATCGGCCGCAACGCGCCCAGACCCGAACCCGCCGGCTTGGCCGGGTCACGCTTGAAGAAGATGTTCGGGAACGCCAGGAAACGGTGCCAGGCCACACCCATCGTCACGTTCAGCGAGATCACGATCAGCCACGTCATCGAAATGACGATCTTGATCGCGGCGACCACCGGCGCGCCGGCCTCCCACGCCGGCAACACCGACCCCAGACCGTGCGACAACGGCGCCGCCCAGGTCGGGAAGTCCAGATGATCGTTGGCGGCCTTGAACCCGCGGATCAGGAACCCGCAGACCAGCACACCGACGATGACCCACTCGACGAAATAGCCCTGCCACATCGTCGAACCAGTGAACCGGGACAGCCCACGCCCCCGGCCCGGACGGTTCCGCAACCGCACCGAGATCAGATAGAGGATCCCCACGATGCCGAGGATCCCGATGATCTCCGTGACGAAACCGAAAACCACCCAACCCGACAGCCACGGGATCCCGCCCGCCGGCGAGGCCACCTCGAAATAGGCCTCCAGCACCAGCAACGACAGCACGACGAACGCGACCATCACGAACCAGTGCGCCGCACCCACCGCGGACCACTTCAACATCCGGGTATGCCCGGCCGTCTCCGTGAGCATCACCCTGGTCCGGGCGCCCCACGAGCCCAGCCGGGCCGGGTCGGGCTGCCCCTGCCGGACCACGGCGAGCATCCGCGTGACAGCGCGGGCCGCCAACGCCACAGCAACGAGCGTGATCAGACCAGCGATGGTCGTACAGATGATCTCGACGACGCCCATGCGCGCAGCCTCCGTTGGCCTAGGTGTGGCTGAGGTCCAGGCTACGGCACAGGTTACTGCTCAGTAACGTGAGGTGTGCCGCACCCGGGTCTCCCAGGTCACCTTAGTCAACAGATCATCAACGCCAGCGGCTGAACACCGCGAGCGAGGCGACCATCGCACCGAAGCCGATCGCGAGGTTCCAGTAGGTCCACGACGCCACCGGGTAGTCGGTGTCGGAGAGGTAGTAGACCACCAGCCATGCGATGCCGAACACGATGAGTGCGACGCCGGTCACAGGGAGCCAGCGCGGGCTCGGCTTGCGGCTCGCGGCCACCGACGACGGGCGTACGTCGGTAGGAGGGGTGTAGACCTTCTTCTTGCGAACCTGCGACTTGGGCACGACGCTCTCTCCTGGTTGTGGTCCTCGCTCGGGCCTGTCAACCGGCGACGGTCCATGGCCAATAATGTTCGCCAGCTAGCGTAATCAACGCGGCGCGTCGCGGCCATGGACGGGCGGCATCGGGTTGTGGGAATAATCCCGACCACCGGATTTGACCAGCTCGCACGGAGGAGGAGCCAGGTGCCCGACTCGACCTTCTGGCGGGCCGCACTGCGCCGGGCCGCGCGGGTCCGCAAGCCGCGTAATGCCTGGTCGGCGCTGGTGCCGTTGATCGCCTTGGCGGCCGGCCTGCTGTTCACCACGACGGCCAGGACCGCCGACGGCACAGCTCTGCGCGAAGATCGCCGGCCGCGGCTCGCTCAGGTGGTCAACGAGGAGCGCGATCGGGTGACGGCCAGCCAGCAGCGCGCCCGCGAGCTGGCCGACGCGGTCCGGAGCCAGACCGAGCAGCTGGCCCGCACCGACGGCCCCATCCGCGCCGAGAGCGAGCGGGCCAAGGGCATGGAGCCGGCCGCCGGGTTCACCGCCGTGCACGGGCCCGGGCTGACCGTCCGGCTCGACGACGCACCACAGCGCGCCGGCGACCGCCCCGACGGTGTCCGCCCCGACGACCTGGTCGTGCACCAGGGCGACGTGCAGGCCGCGGTCAACGCGCTCTGGGCCGGCGGTGCCGAGGCAATGTCGATCATGGGGGTCCGCGTGTTGTCCACCAGCGCGGTACGCTGCGTCGGCAACACCTTGCTCCTGCACGGACGTGTCTACTCTCCACCGTTCGTGATCACGGCGATCGGTGATCCCACCGCGATGCAACGGGCGTTGGGCGAATCCGACGGCGTACGTCTCTTCAAAGACGCTGTCGATCACTTCCAGCTCGGATATCAAGAGACGGTGGAGAAGGACGTGACGATACCCGCGTTCGAGGGGTCCAGTGCCCTCCGATCAGCGAAGGTGACTTCATGAGGCTTTCGCCGTCATGACGCGCGACCAGAACGGGCGGCATCGGGCGCCTGATGCCGAAGACGCGACCGCGGTCATACCGCGCGTGGCCGACGCGACCGCACGCCGGCCGCATCCGCGGCCACTCGAGTTCCAGGGCACCCGTCCCCAGCCGCCGGCGGCGACCGTGCACGACGTCCCGGTGACGCCGGGTCTGATGCTGCGACCGCCGGCGCCCGAGGCCGACAGCACGGCGATCATCCCCAAGGCGGTCGACACCACGGCCGTGATCCCGAAGGTCGCCGCGCCGACGCCCGACCAGACCGCGGTGATCCCCAAGGTCCCGACGCCCGGCCCGGCACCGGTGCCGCCCAAACCGGCGGCCGACGTGACCACGGTGATGGGCGCGGTGCCGCCGGCGCCGGAGAAGGTGGACCCGTCGGAGCTGCCGCCTCCGCCGAAGCCCCGCCGGGGTGAGCGGGTGGTGCGACTGCGGGCGGAGAACGTCGGCGACGACTACCGCAGCGTCTACTCCGAGCTGACCCGGCCCACCGTCTGGTCGCGGATCCGCACCGGCATCCGGGTCGGCGGCGAGCTGATGATCACCTTCGGCCTCGTGGTGCTGCTCTTCGCGGCTTACGAGGTCTGGGGCGTCGGCGTCGTCCAGGGCGGCAAGCAGGACGCGCTGGCCGGCGCGCTCGAACAGCAGTGGGCCAACGAGCCGGGCGACGACCCGACCGTCGGGCCGACCGCCGGCACCGGTGGGCTCGGCTCCAAGATCCACGGCATCGCGAAGCTCTACATCCCGGCCCTCGGCCAGCAGTGGGTGGTGGTCGAAGGGGTCACCCAGGCCGACATCCGCTACGCGCCCGGGCACTACCCGGACACCGCGCAGCCCGGCCAGGTCGGCAACTTCTCCGTCGCCGGCCACCGCAACCGGGCCACCTTCTGGCGGCTGGACGAGCTCAACAACGGCGACGCGATCGTCGTCGAGGACAAGTCCAACTGGTACGTCTACAAGGTCGTGAAGACCCGGATCGTGCTGCCCACGCAGGTCGAGGTGGTGGCGCCGGTGCCGATGCTGCCGGGGTCCAAGCCGACCAAGGCGATGGTCACGCTGACCACCTGCAACCCGAAGTTCGACAACTACCAGCGCCTGATCGTGCACGGTGAGCTGGCCCGGACCCAGCCGAAGTCGCAGGGCGACCCGGCCGAGCTGGGAGGCTGACCGATGTACGCGTGGATCTGGCGCAAGTTGCCGTTCGACGGCGTCGTGGGCAAGCTGCTGACCTCGCTCGTGCTGATCACGGGCATATTGGCACTGTTCTGGTTCGTCGTGTTTCCTTGGGCGGAGCCGCTGCTGCCGTTCGACGACGTCCAGGTGACGCAGGACGGCGGCGTCCCGGGGGCTCCGGGCGGCGCGGGCGTGGACGACCCCGGTGTCGGCACCGGGACGCCCGACCCGCGCGAGTCCGGGCTGGGCGACCACGACCTGCCGTACTCGACCACGACCGACAACCCGCTTCCGAGGTAACCACCGTGCGCGTGCTGGTGATCGACAACTACGACTCGTTCGTCTTCAACCTGGTGCAGTACCTGGGCCAGTTGGGGGTCGAGTGCGACGTGCGGCGCAACGACGAGATCGACGTCGCCGCCGTCGGCCGATCCGGAGCCGCGGGCGTCCTGCTCTCACCCGGCCCGGGTACGCCCGAGCGCGCCGGCATCTGCCTCGACGTGATCAAGGCGTACGCCGGTGAGCTGCCGATCTTCGGGGTGTGCCTGGGGCACCAGGCGATCGGTGCGGCGTTCGGTGCCACCGTGACCCGGGCGCCGGAACTGCTGCACGGCAAGACGTCGCTCGTGCACCACCGCGGCGCGGGTGTGCTCGGCGGGCTGCCCGATCCGTTCACGGCCACCCGCTACCACTCGCTGGCCGTGCTGCCAGAGACGCTGCCCGACGAGATCGAGGTCACCGGCACCACCGAGTCCGGTGTGGTGATGGCCATGCGGCACCGGACGCTGCCGATCGAGGGCGTGCAGTTCCACCCGGAGTCGGTGCTGACCGAGGGCGGCCACCTCATGCTCGCCAACTGGCTGGCGGCGTGCGGCCACACCGAGGCCCTGGAGCGCGCTCCGGAGCTGTCGGCCGAGGTCGACGCCCGGCGGCTGGCCGCTTTCGCCGCCGCCTGACGTCAGCTCTTGTGTGACCGGTCGTCGCCGACGATCGGGCGGCCGCCGCCGATGCCCGGGATGATGTCGCCGATCCCACCGTTGTTGCCGCCGGGCGGCTCTGAGGTCGGGTCACCCGTGGGCTCTTCGTCGGGCTCCTGGAAGACCGTCACCGTGATGGTGACCGTGGAGTCCACCTCGGCTTCCTTCTTGCCGTCCGGATCCTGCGAGGTGACCCGGTTGGCGAGGTTCTCGCTCTGGACGACCTGACCCTCCTCGACCTCCACGTCGAAGCCCGCCGCGCGGAGTACGGCTTCAGCCTCCACCCGCGTCTGGCCTACGACGTTCGGGACCTCCTTCAGCTTGCCGTTGGAGACTTGGACCTTGATCACGGTGTTGGGCTTCACCGAGCTGCCGGCCTTGTCGACGGCAAGCACGATGCCCTTGCGCTCCGAGCTGTTGACCTCGACGAAGTTTGGCTTGAGCCTCGCGTCCACGAGCGCCTTCTCGGCCGCATCGCGGGTCTGGCCCTTGAGGTCGGGCACCTCGACCGTGCCGGGGCCGGCGCACACGGTCAGCGCGACCGTGCTCGCCTTGGCCGCCTTGGACCCGCCCTCCGGGCTCTGCTCGATGACCGTGTTCTCCGCGCAGTCGTCGGCTTCCTTGCGGGTCGTCTCGACCCCGAAGCCCGCGGTGACGAGCGTCTGCTGCGCCTCCGCCACCGGCCTGCCGACGACCGAGACGACGTCGACCTTCTCGCCCCGGGCGTTCTGCACGAGCAGCCCGGCGACCAGCGCGATCACGGCGAGGACGCCGAGCACGCTCAGCACGGCCAGCACCCAGTTGGAGCGCTTGCGCCGCTGCGCGTCGCCCACCCGGGCGGCCGGGATCGCGCGCGTCGGCGGGCCGCTCTGCGGCCGCCGCACCGTGGCGGTGGCCGCGTTCGCCGCGCCCATCGGCATGGTCTCCTGGTCGCGCATCACCGGCGTGGCCATCACGGGCCGGCCGGTGGCCGCGCGGAGCAGGTCGGCGCGCATCTCGCCGGCGCTCTGGTAGCGGTTGAGCGGGTTCTTGGACAGCGCCTTGAGCACGATCGCGTCGATCGGCGGCGTCACGTCGCGGTTGATCTCGCTCGGCGCCCGCGGGTCTTCCCGGACATGCTGGTAGGCGACGCTGACCGGGCTGTCGCCGACGAACGGCGGATGGCCGCAGAGGAGCTCGAACAGCACGCAGCCGGCGGCGTAGACGTCGGACCGGGCGTCGACCGCCTCGCCGCGGGCCTGCTCCGGCGACAGGTACTGCGCCGTGCCGATCACCGCGCTGGTCTGCGTCATCGTGGTCGCGCCGCTGGCCAGGGCCCGGGCGATGCCGAAGTCCATGACCTTGACCTGGCCGTTCTGCGTGAGCATCACGTTGCCGGGCTTGATGTCGCGGTGGATGATGCCGTGCCGGTGGCTGAACTCCAGCGCGGCGCAGATGTCGGCCGTGATCTCGAGGGCGCGGCGCGGCATCAGCCGACCCTCGGCGGCCAGCACCTCCTTGAGGGTGCGGCCGTTGACGAACTCCATGACGATGAACGGCAGGGTCTCGCCGGTGGGCGCGATCTCCTCGCCGGTGTCGTAGACGGCGACGATCGCCGGGTGGTTGAGCGAGGCGGCGTTCTGGGCTTCGCGCCGGAACCGCATCTGGAACGTCGCGTCGCGGGCCAGGTCGGTGCGGAGCATCTTGATCGCGACGTCCCGGCCGAGCCGGAGGTCGCGGCCGCGGTGCACCTCGGCCATGCCGCCGTATCCGAGCAGCTCGCCGACCTGGTACCTGCCACCCAGCAGGCGGGCCTGCGTCATCTCGTCAACATTCCTTCGCTCGTCATCCCGATGTGGAGGATTCGCTCTCCAAGACGGTACGGGGCGATCGTCGCCTCGGTTCCACCGACGGGTAGATGAAGCGCGGTCGTTACCTTCCCCACGGGAGCCATGGAGGACGAACCGCCGCCGCCGTTGTTTCCGTCACTGTTGCGCAGACTGAGCATGTAGGAGATGACCCCGGCGCAGACGAGCACCAGCACGCCGAGTATCACTGCCAACACGACCAGTAACCGCCGCCCCCCGCCACCGGATTCGGCTGCGGACGGCACCGACGCATAACCGTATCCTGCGGGCGCCGGTGGCCGATTTGCCGGCGCGCTCGGATAGCCGCCCCGCGGCACCGGGTTACCCACGACGGGTGGCGGCTGCGGCGGACGGGCACCGGCTCGGGGCGGCGCCGGGTTGATCGGACCCTGCACCGTGGCCCGCCCGCTCGGCGCGAGCGCGGGCGACGCGGGGGCGCCCGAGATCGGCCCGGCCTTGGGCGGGATGGTCGGCGAGAGCGGCCGGTGGGGCATGACCGGCCCGGCCGTCGCCAGGGTCGCCGCGGCCTGCCGCGACACGGCCGAGAAGGCCGACGCCGTGGGCCAGCGGGCACCCGGGTCCTTGGCCATCGCCCGCTCGACGATCGACCTGATCGCCGGCGGGATGTCGCCCGGAAGTGGGCGAGCCGTCTCCCGCACGTGCTTCATGGCGATCTCGAGCGGGTTGTCGCCCTCGAACGGCCGGCGCCCGGACAGGCACTGGTAGGCGACCACGCCCAGGGCGTACACGTCGGAGGACGGTGTGGCGATGGCGCCGGCCGCCTGCTCCGGCGAGATGTATGAGGCGGTGCCGAGCACCGAGCCGGCCGCGGTGAGCTGGCCGACGATGTCCGAGCGGGCGATGCCGAAGTCGGTCAGCACCAGCGTGCCGTTGGGGCGCACCAGCAGGTTGCCGGGCTTGACGTCGCGGTGGACGATGCCCTTCTCGTGCGCCGCCTGCAGCGCGTCGGCCGCCTGGGCGACCAGGGCCATGGTCCGCGCCGGGGTGAGCCGGCCGACCCGGCCCAGCGTGCGGGAGAGCGCGTCGCCCTCGACGTACTCCATGACCAGGAACGCGATCTGCTGGTCGCTGCCGTAGTCGTAGACGTCGACCACACCGGGGTGGTTGATCGTGGCCATCGTGCGCGCCTCGCCGCGGAACCGCTCCGCGAACCCGGGCTCGTCGAGCAGCGCGGGCAGCAGGATCTTCACCGCCACCGTGCGGCCCAGCACCTCGTCGGTGCCGCGCCAGACGTCGCCCATGCCGCCGCCGGCGATGCGCTCGTCGAGGCGGTAGCGGCCGCCGAGCATGACCCCCGGGCTGATCACCTCAGCTGCCCTCCGCGTCGGTGACGACCGCCCGCATGATCTGGCCACCGATCCGGGCGGCCTCGCTGCTGCCGCCGGGGCCCGCCTCCTGGAGGAAGACGGCGACGGCGCTGACCGGCTGGCCGTTCTTGATCGCGAAGCCGATGAACCAACCGTGGTCCTTGCGGTCCGGCGCGGACTGGGCGGTGCCGGTCTTGCCGCCGACCTCGACGTCGTCGATCTGCGCGTTGCGGCCGGTGCCGTTCTCGACGACGTTGATCATCATGTCGCGCAGGTCGCCGGCCACCTGGCGGCTGACCACCGCGCCGTTGAGCTCCTTCGGCGTGGCGGTGTAGTGCGAGGTCGTGCGGTCCGGCCCGAGCAGCTTCTGCACGAGGTAGGGGCGCATCTGCCGGCCGTCGTTGGCGACCGCCGCGGCGATCAGCGCGCCCTGCATCGGGGTCATCCGGACGTTGTTCTGGCCGATGCCGCTCTGCGCGAGCGCGGCCGGGTCGTCGCCGCCGTCCGGGTTCTTGATGTCACCGGTCTCGCTCGGCGCGACCGGAATGCCCTCGGCGTTGAGCCGCCCGCAGGTGAGGTCGGTGTTGCCGAAGCCGAACTTGCGGGCTTCTTCCTTGATCTTGTCGGCGCCGAGCGCGACCGCGAGCTTCGCGAAGCCCGTGTTGCACGACTCGGTCAACGCCTCGCGGAGGGTGACCTGGCTCTCCGGGCAGATCGAGTCGGCCGCGTTGCGGATGTCGGTGCCGGAGGTCGGCGGCGTGTACGACGAGCCCGCCGAGATCTGGGTCTGCTGGGTGTAGCCGCTCTCCAGCGCCGCCGCCGCGTCGATCACCTTGAACGTCGAGCCGGGCGGGTACGTCTCGCTCAGCGCCCGGTTGACCAGCGGCTTGTCGGGATCGCGGTCGAGCTTGTCGTACGCGGACGAGGCCGCGTCGGTGTCGTGGCTGACCAGCGGGTTGGGGTCGAAGCTCGGCATCGAGACCAGCGCCTGCACCGCGCCGGTCTGCGGGTTGATCGCCACCGCCGCGCCCTTCTCGGCGCCCACCCGGTTGTTGCTCAGCTCCTTGTAGCCCGTCTCCTGAGCCCGCTTCGAGAGGCTCAGCAGCACGCTGCCGCCGGGCGTCTTCTCGCCGGTCCACAGGTCGGAGATGCGGTCGGCGACCAGCGCGTCGGCGGTGCCCGCGAGGAACTCGTCCTCGGTGCGCTCGATGCCGGTGGCCGCCAGGTTGACCGGGTTGTAGCCGACGACGTGCGCGTACGCCTCCGGGTTCGGGTACTGCCGGATGTACTTGAGCTCGCCGTCGGTCGGCTTGCTGGTCGCCAGCGCGGTGCGCCCGGCCTCGATGACGCCGCGCTCGCGCTCGTACTCGGCGACCTGGACCCGGCCGTTGTAGTCGCTGTTGCGATATTCGTCGGCCTTGTAGGCCTGCACCCAGTTCAGGTTGGCGAACAGCAGCGCGAAGAGCACCAGGACGACGACGCCGACCCGGCGCAGGGGTGCGTTCACGGCTTGATCACCTCCGTGGGCGCCCCGTGCAGCTGCGCGGGGGCACTTGCTGTCGCGCCGCCGCTCGGCCGGGCCGAGGCCGACCCGTCGACCGGCCGCCGGGCCGCGTCGGAGACCCGGAGCAACACCGCGATCAGCATCCAGTTGGCCATCAGCGACGAACCACCGGCGGACAGGAACGGCGTGGTCTGCCCGGTCAGCGGAATCAGCCGGCTGATGCCACCCACGATGACGAACACCTGCAAGGCCAGCGTGAACGCGAGGCCGCCGGCCAGCAGCTTGCCGAAGGAGTCCCGCACCGCGAGGCCCGCGCGCAGGCCGCGCTGGACGATGACCAGGTAGATGATCAGGAGCGCGGAGAGCCCGAAGAGGCCGATCTCCTCACCGATGCCGGCGAAGATGAAGTCGTTGTGCACCTCGGGGATCTTGGTCGGCTGCCCGCCGCCCGGCCCGGCTCCGAACAGCCCGCCGCTGCCCAACCCGAGCAGTGACTGGACGAGTTGGTAGCCGCGCTCGTACGGGTCGGAGAACGGGTCGAGCCAGATCTCGGCGCGCTGGTAGAAGTTGGCGAACGGGCCGCCGACCGAGGCGCCGAGCAGGTACGCGGCGTACGCACCGCCGAAGAACAGCAGCAGACCGATGATCAGCCAGCTCACCCGCTCGGTGGCGATATAGAGCGTGACCACGAACATGCCGAAGTAGAGCAGCGAGGTGCCGAGGTCCTTCTCGAAGATCAGGACCAGCAGCGAGACCGCCCAGACCGCGAGCACCGGGCCGAGGTCGCGGCCGCGCGGGAAGTCGACGCCGAGCACCCGGCGGCTGGCCAGCGAGAGCA
The DNA here is from genome assembly GCF_040654855.1 of Asanoa sp. NPDC050611. Classification (NCBI taxonomy): domain Bacteria; kingdom Bacillati; phylum Actinomycetota; class Actinomycetes; order Micromonosporales; family Micromonosporaceae; genus Asanoa; species Asanoa sp. NPDC050611. Next base: position 46,772 of record NZ_JBFAIU010000006.1, on the reverse strand, counting down.
CTTCCCGCTTGCGCACCAGGTAGTAGGCGAAGAAGGCGAGCAGTGCCAGCTTGGCGAACTCACCCGGCTGGATCTGGAAGCCACCGATCTTGATCCACAGCTTGGCGCCGTTGATCTCGGAGAACTGACCGGGCAACAGGGCTGGGATCAGCACCAGGACGATGCCGCCGAGCCCCAGGGTGTACGCGTACCGGGAGATCGCCCGGTGGTCCTTGACCACGAGGAGCACCAGCGCGGCGAAGACGACCGCGATCAGCGTCCAGGCGAGCTGGCGGCCGCCCGTACCCGCGAAGATCGGGTAGTTGAGGCGCTCGGCGGCCGGCGCCTCCGCCAGGTCGAGCCGGCGTAGGAAGCCCACGCCGATGCCGTTGAGCAGGGCGACGGCCGGGATCAGGGCCGGGTCGGCGTACGGCGCCGCGTACCGGACCACCAGGTGCAGCCCGAGGAAGAGCGCGCTGAGCACGGCCGCCGGCACCCAGAAGTTGCCGGTGATCGTGTCGAACATGGTGAGCTGGATCGTCGCGCTGTACGCCGCGACGAGCAGCATGGCGAAGCCGAGCAGCGCCAGCTCGGCGTTGCGCCGCGTCTGCACGTCTCGGACGCGCGGCAGCTCACCCGTCGCTGCGGGTGTGTTAACCGGACCGGCCTGCGAACTCACGATGTCAGTCGGACGGCCGGCAGTCCGCCGGGTCGATGACCGGCGGCACGGTGTCGGTTGGCGGCGCGTCAGGCCCCGAGGTCGGCGTGCCGACGCCGGTCGCGGGCGCGCTCGGGGTCGCGGTGGCGGTCGCCGTCGGGCCCACCGACGGTGGGTTCGTCGGCGTCCCGGTCGGGTCGGCGACCGGGGTCGGGCTCGCCGGGCAGGCCGGCTTCAGGTTCGGGTTCGTGGGGTCGTCGGTGGTCAGCTCCGCGAGGCGGCGTTGGGCGTCGGCCTCGCTGTCGGCCTGGATGCCCTGCTTGACCCGCTCCTGCGCGACGGCCGTGAGGTCCTCGAGCGTGGTCGGGCTGGTCGACTGGACGCTCGACAGGTCGACGCCCGCGATCTGGCCCGGCACGCCGCGGAACACCGCGAGCTGGCCTTCCTCGGTGGCACCGACGTAGAACTGCTGCTGCGTCACCCGCCACCCGGCCCACAGGCCGCCGCCGAGGATGATCAGCAGGACGCCGAGGAGCACCGCGGTGCGCAGCGGCCGCCGGCGGCGCCGGTCGGACTCGTCCTCGTGCGCCCCACCCCGGCCGTTCGCGTCGGCCGGCAGGTTCTGGTCGGGCACCGGCGCGCGCGGGCCGGCGAGCGCCGCGGACGCCCGGGCGGCCGGCGTGTCCGGGCTGGCCGAGGTGCTGTTGCCCCGGTCGCGGGCCGCCGCGCCGCCGACGATCGGCGCCGCCTCGACGATGTCCTGGTCGGTCGCGTCGGCGACGACCACGGTGATGTTGTCGGGGCCGCCGCCGCGCAGGGCGAGCGCGACCAGGCGTTCGACGCACTGCTGCGGGTCGGCGAAGTCCCGCAGCGACTCGGCGATGGTCTCGGCGCTGACCACGCCGGAGAGCCCGTCGCTGCAGATCAGGTAGCGGTCACCGCGGAGCACCTGGCGCACGGAGTATTCGGGGTCGATGTCGCGCCCGTCGAGCGCGCGGGTGAGCAGCGACCGCTGCGGGTGGCTGCTCGCCTCCTCCGCGCTGATCCGGCCCTCGTCGACCAGCATCTGTACGTAGGTGTCGTCCTTGGTGATCTGCGCGAACTCGCCGTCGCGCAGCATGTAGGCCCGCGAGTCGCCGATGTGCACCATGCCGATCTTGCTGCCCGAGAACAGGATGGCGGTGAGCGTGGTGCCCATGCCCTCGAGCTGCGGATTGGCGTCGACGGTGTCGCGGAGCTGTTGGTTGGCGGTATCGACGGCCGTGCGCAGCGCGTCGACGAGGGCGTCGCCAGGGACGTCCTCGTCGAGCGGGGCCATGGCGCCGATGACGATGTTGCTCGCGACGTCACCGGCGGCCATGCCGCCCATTCCGTCGGCAACGGCGAGCAGCCGCGGTCCGGCGTAGACGGAGTCTTGGTTTCCGTCCCGGATCAGACCGCGGTCACTGCGGGCCGCGTAACGCAGTGTCAGTGTCATGGCCGTAACTCGAGTGAAGTGCGGCCGATGCGGATCGGCACGCCGAGGGGGACGGGGGTCGGTCCGGTGACCTTAGCGCGATCGAGATACGTCCCGTTCGTCGAGCCCAGGTCTTCCACGAACCACTGCCCTGACCTGGGAACAAGCCGGGCGTGACGCGCCGACGCGTAATCGTCGGTGATCACCAGTGTCGAGTCCTCGGCGCGGCCGATCGTGATCTGGCCGTCACCGAGCGTGATTCGCGTGCCGGCGAGCTGACCCGCGGTCACCACCAACTGGTGTGCCGCGCGGCCCCGCTTCACCTTGGCCGGCCGCTGTTGGCCGGTCGACGCACCAACCCCCCGTGGTGCGGCGACCAGCCGGCTGGATCGGGCCCCGGCGAAGAGGTCACGCCGGATCACACCCACCACCGTGAATACGAAGATCCACAGCAGAATGATGAATCCGATCCGGGCGACTTCGACGACGAAATCTCCGGCCAACGGGCTAACCGTCCACGCGGAACGTCAGCGTCGTCGTGCCGAGCTGGATCATGTCACCGGGGTTGAGGGCGACGGCCGAGACGCGCTGGCCGTTGACCATCGTGCCGTTGGTCGAGCCGAGGTCGGTGAGCACGACCTGCGCACCGTCGAAGTCGAGCCGGGCGTGGCGCCGCGAGATCCCGACGTCGGGCAGCCGCAGGTTGGCCTGGTCGCCCCGGCCGATCACGGTCGAACCCATCTGCAGCGGGTACGTCCGGCCGTCGCCGGAGACCAGGCGGATGTTGCGCCCGCCGGGACCACCGCCACCGCCGTGCATGGGCGGCTGGCCGTATCCCTGGTCGTAGGGCTGCTGCTGCTGGTAGCCGCCGCCCTGGTCGTATCCCTGCGGGACGGGCGCGACGTCGCCGCCCGTGTAGACCTCGGCCGTGACCCGGAACATGCCGGTGTCGAGGCCGTCGCCGCGCTCGATCTCGACGATCACGTCGCCGTAGACCGTCCACGCCTGCTCACCGATGAACTCGGCCTGCGACTGCGCGAGCTCCTGGGCGAGCGCGGCCGCGTACGGCGCGAGCCGGCTGTGGTCATAGGGGGATAGGTCGATCACGTAGCGGTTAGGCACCAGAGTCCGCCCGCCGGCCAGGATAGCCTTGTGCGCCTCCGCCTCCCGCTGCATGGCGTTGAGGATCTCCACAGGGTGGACGACCCCCTTGAACACCTTCGCGAAGGCCCCTTCGACCAGGCCTTCCAAACGCTTCTCGAAGCGTTGCAGCACGCTCACCGGCTCCTCCTCGGGTTCCGAGGCCATGATGGTATCCGGCCGGGGCACCTGCAGTCCGCATGGCGACCGGCCGACGGTCAATACCGGTCTCCGTGGAACGCCGTGGGAGCGCTGCCGCACGTGACGACTGGGAGACCGACGCCCGCCACCGGAGTGGCGGAAACGCCGTGTTAGTCTTCCCAGGCGCCGCGAGCGGCAACCGCCCACGGCCACCGGCAGGGATAGCGTAATATGTGCCGGCAGCTGTTCCCGGGGAAGTGGCGGAATGGCAGACGCGCACGGTTCAGGTCCGTGTGCCCGAAAGGGCGTGGGGGTTCAACTCCCCCCTTCCCCACCATGACGTTGGGCTCCGCGACTAGCGGAGCCCTAACGTTATGCCCACCCGTCGCCGAGCAGCCCTGGAGTAGATGCGTGTCCGTCGCGTTGGTGACCGGTTCCGGAGGCTTGATCGGCTCGGAGGCCAGCCGGCATTTCGCCGGCCTCGGCCTGGAGGTCGTGGGCATCGACAACGACATGCGGCGCTACTTCTACGGCGAGGACGGCTCGACCGCCTGGAGTGTCGCGCAGCTCGGCGCCGACCTCGGCACCGCCTACACGCACTACGACACCGACATCCGGGACCGTGCGGGGCTCGAGCAGATCTTCAAGAAGTACGGCTCCGACATCGCGGTGGTGATCCACACCGCCGGACAGCCCTCGCACGACTGGGCCGCCAAGGAGCCGTTCACCGACTTCGACGTCAACGCCGTCGGCACGCTCAACGTGCTGGAGAACACCCGGCACCACGCGATCGAAGCCCCGTTCATCTTCTGCTCGACCAACAAGGTCTACGGCGACCGGCCCAACAGCCTGCCGCTGGTCGAGCAGGAGACCCGTTACGAGATCGCTCCCGACCACCCCTACGCGCAGGGCGTGACCGAGGACATGTCGATCGACGACTGCCTCCACTCGATCTTCGGGGTGAGCAAGGTCGCCGGCGACGTGATGGTCCAGGAGTACGGCCGCTACTTCGGCATGAAGACCGCCGCGTTCCGGGGCGGCACGCTGACCGGCCCGGCCCACTCGGCCGCCGAGCTGCACGGCTTCCTCGGCTACGTGATGCGCTGCGTGATGGAGGAGCGCACCTACAACCTCTACGGCTACAAGGGCAAGATGGTCCGCGACGCGATCCACTCGCACGACGTGCTGACCGCGTTCGAGGCGTTCTTCCGGGCACCCCGCTCCGGCCAGATCTACAACCTGGGCGGCGGCCGGCACTCGAACACCTCGCACATCGAGGCCTTCGCCCTGGCCAAGGAGATCTCGGGCCGCGAGCCGAAGATCAACTATGTCGAGCAGGCCCGGATCGGCGACCACCAGTGGTGGATCAGCAGCATGGCCCGCTTCCAGGAGCACTACCCGCAGTGGAAGCAGACCTACGACGTACCGATGATCCTGCGGGAGATCTACGAGGCGAACGTCGACCGCTGGGTGCCCGGGTCGTGATCGACAAGGGCCGGCACAGCGTCCTCGGCGTCCTGGTCGACGCCGTCGACTACGAGACCGCGACCGCCCGCGTGATCGAGGCGGCACACGAACGCCGGCCGCTCGCGCTGACCGCGCTGGCCGTGCACGGGGTCATGACCGGCGTGCTCGACCCGCCGCACAACGCCCGGCTCAACTCGTTCGACCTGGTCACCCCCGACGGGCAGCCCGTGCGCTGGGGGCTCAACCTGCTGCACGGCACCGCGCTCACCGACCGGGTCTACGGCCCGACGCTGACCCTGCGGGTGCTGGCCCGGTGCGCGGACGAGGGCCTGCCGGTCTATCTCTACGGCTCGACCGACGAGACGCTCGGCCGGCTCGTGCCGGCGCTGGAGAAGATGTTCCCGGCCCTCAAGTTCGCCGGCTGGGAGTCGTCGAAGTTCCGCACCGCCCGGCCCGGCGAGGCTGTGGAGATCGCCGACCGGATCCGGGCCTCCGGCGCCCGCGTGGTGCTGGTCGGGCTCGGCTGCCCACGGCAGGAGATTTTCGCGTACGCCATGCGCCCGTTGCTCGACATGCCCCAACTGGCCGTCGGCGCCGCCTTCGACTACCACGCCGGGCTGCTCCGCAAGCCGCCGTCGTGGATGCAGAAGCGCGGCCTGGAGTGGCTCTGGCGGCTCGGGCTGGAACCGCGCAGGCTGTGGCGCCGCTACGTGATCCTGAATCCCGCCTACGCGTCGCGCCTGCTCGCGCAGCGCACGGGGATGTGGAAAGCGGCCCCGCCGCCACCGGCGACGGAGCCGCTCACCGAGTTCCCGGTCTAGAGGGTCAGGCTCCACGTGTTGATGTAGCCCGTGTCCGTGCTGTAGACGTCCCGGACCCGGAGCTGCCAGTTGCCGTTGGCCGACTCGCCCGACAGGTTGACCGTGTAGGTCGCGTTGACGTTGTCGGCGCTGTCGAGGGCGCTGCTGTTCTTGAGCCGGAAGGCGGTGCCGTCCGGCGCGACGAGGTCGATGACCAGGTCGCCGCGGTACGTGTGCACGATGTTGACGGCCACGGTCGACGAGCTCGACGGCGCGCGCCCGCAGCCCGCGATCGCGATCGTGCTGGCGATGTTGGTGTTGTTGTCCGGAATGGCGACGTCGGTCCCGTTGGTGCCCGCGCAGCCGCCGCCCGTGCCGCCGGTGACGGTCAACGAGTAGGTGGCCGAGCGGGTGCCGGACGCGCCGGTCCCGTTGACGCTCACCGCGTAGGTCCCGGACGGGGTCGACGCCGACGTGCTGATCGTCATCGTCGACGAGCCGCCCGACGTGACGGTCGCCGGGCTGAAGCTGGCCGTCGCACCGGACGGCAGTCCGCTCGCGGTCAGTGACACCGACTGGGCCGACCCGGACGTGGTGCTGGTGCTGACGCTGGCCGTCGCGGCCGAGCCCGCGGTGACGGAACCGCTGGCCGGCGAGACCGATACGGCGAAGTCGTTCGCCGGCGGTGTGCCGTCGTTGACCACGAAGAGCAGCCGGTTCGGGGTCCCGGTGCCAGGGTTGGTCACGACGTTCGGCGTCGCGTTGTTGACCAGGTAGTCGCGGACCTGCTGGTTGCTCCAGCCCGGGTTGGCCGAGAGCACCAGCGCGGCCACGCCGGCCACGTGCGGCGTCGCCATCGACGTGCCGCTGATGGTGTTGGTCGCGGTGTTGCTGCTGTACCAGGCCGAGGTGATGTTGACGCCCGGGCCCAGGATGTCGACGCAGGTGCCGAAGTTCGAGAACGAGGCCGCGGCGTCGTTGTTCTGGGTGGCGCCGACGGTGATCGCGTTGGGCACCCGGGCCGGCGAGTAGTTGCAGGCGTTCTGCCGCTGCCCGAGGATGTTGCCGTTGCCCGCCGCGATGGCGAACGTGACGCCGGAGTTGATGGCGTTGTTCACCGCGTTGTCGATCGCGGTGTTGGCGCCGCCGCCGAGGCTCATGTTGGCCACGGCCGGCTTGATCGCGTTGGCGGTCACCCAGTCGATGCCGCCGATCACCTGAGCGTTGGTGCCGCTGCCCTGGCAGTTGAGCACCCGGACCGCGACGAGTTGCACGCCCTTGGCCACGCCGTACGCGTTGCCGCCGACCGTTCCGGCAACGTGCGTGCCGTGCCCGTTGCAGTCGTCCGCCGCGCCGCCGTCGACGGCGTCGAAGCCGCTGGTCGCCCGCCCACCGAAGTCCTGGTGGGTGGTCCGGATCCCGGTGTCGACGATGTACGCGTGCACGTTAGGGGCCGTGTTCGGGTACGTGTACGACTGGTTGAGCGGCAGGTTGCGCTGGTCGATGCGGTCCAACCCCCAGGACGGCGGGTTGGTCTGCGTGCCGAGCGCGTGCACGGTGTGGTTCTGCTCGACGTACGCGACGTTCGGGTGCGCCGCGATCCGGGCCGCCTGCGCGGCGGTGGCCCGCAGCTCGAACCCGCGCAGCGCGGTGCGGTAGGTGCGGACCACCTTGCCGCCGTGCCGGCCGGCCAGCGTCGTCGCGCTGCCGTCGACCGCGGACCGGGCGACCGCGCTGTCCTTGAAGACGACGATGTAGCTGTCGGCGACGGCGGTCTCGCCGCCGGCGCTCAGGACGGTCCCGGACGGTTCGGCTGCCGCCGCGGGTGCGGCGAACGCGAACGCGGTCAGCGCGGCGACACCGACCAGGATGGACTTTCGTGGGAGCTTCATCTCCCTCCTCCCCTCCGATCGGTGGACCCGCCGTCCCGTTCGTGACGGGATATCGGCGTCCACCGATCTTTGGGTGAGGCTATGCCGCGTGGGGAGATGTGAATAGATGTCGAATTTTCTATATCACCCGCCTGCCCCCTACGGGTGACCTATGCGGGTGTGACCGGGGGCGGCCCGGATGTGCTGGGGTGGTTCGCCGGCGAACCATGTATCCCATGGGGACCGATCTGGCACTGACCGCCGCCATCGCCGCCGCCGCGCTCGCCGCGGCCGGGCTCGTCGACCTACTGCCGCGCGCCACCACCGCCGCACAGCTGCGCCGCCGCGCGGCACGGCTCCAACTGTTGGTGGTGGGTCTGCTCGTGGTCCTGGCCGCGATCGGCCTCGCGGGACTGGCCGGTTACGACGACCTCATGCCCGCGGTGCTGCCGCTGTGGGTGCCGGCCCTGGCGGTGGCCGCGGTCTCGGCGCGCCGGCTGGGCCGGGTGCGGCGCGGAGCCGCCGCCTTCGCGACGGCGCCGCACACTCCCGCGCCGCCCGGTCTGCGCGCCGCGGCCGCGCATCCGTTGCTCGCCCTGCCGATCCAGGTCACCGCGCTGGCCGGGGTGGCGGCCGTGCTGGCCGCCGCCGGCCTGGTCGCGCTGACCGTGCCCGCGGTGCTCGGTGTGGTGCTCACGGCGGCCGGGCTGATGGTCACCGGCATCGGTGTGCGCGACGCGCTGCGGCACAGCCGTCTCGCCGAGGGTGCCGTGGCCCAGCCGGAACGCCTCCGCCTAGCGCGGCCGGTTGGCGTCCTGCAGGTATAGCAGCTCCAGGATGGAGCGCGCGGCCTCGAACCAGCGGTCCAGCCAGCCGGCGGTGGGGATGCTCCCCTTCGGCGGCAGCTCCAGCAGCAGGCCGCGGAGCAGCGGGTGATCCGCGATCAGGGCCTCCTGCTCCGGGTTGGCCCACTGCACCGGGTAGACCGGCTCGAGGGACGGCAGCGCCGGCCGCTCCCCCGCGCCGTTGCCGGCACTGAGGTCCGACGGCAGGCCCTGGCGGACGACCCGCTCGGGCTCACGCTCCGCCGGCGCCTCGATGGTCAGGGAGGCTTCGCGCCGGGTCTTGCGGTACGGGCCGGTGAAGCGCTCCTGCGTCGCCGAACCGTTTCCGAGATTGTCGGGCATGGTCATTCCTTGTCGCCTGCCTGCTCGTTCGGATTAACCCGCTCGGCGGGTTGACCTGGCGTCTGCCGTGTCTTCTGGTACAACGACGGTGCCGGGTTCCCTGTAACGAACCAGGCGCCCTCCGGGGCTGGAGAGCGCCTGGCGCAGGTCGAATCGGGGCTTTTTCGTACTGACTTACAGGTCGAACTCGCCGTCCTTGGCACCGCCGACGAAGGCGTCCCACTCGTCGATGGTGAACAGCAACGCCGGGCCGGTCGGGTTCTTCGAATCCCGCACGGCTACGGCACCGGGCACGAAGGCGACCTCGACGCAGTTGTCGCAGTTGGGCCCGCTACGCGTGCTCTTCTGCCAGACCGCGCCGGTCAGGTCGACAGCAAACCCCTTGGTCTCGCCTTCCACAGTGGCTCCTTAGCTAGCTTTTCGATGTAGGCGACCGACTCCTCGGGGCGGAGTGCGGCCGCACGGATGTGGTCGAAGATGAAGACGTACTTCCGCAACTCGTCGCTCTTCTCGATGAAGAGGCCCCCGGTGGCGTTCTCCGCGTAGACCACCTCGGGGTCACTCGGCTCGGGGAACTCCAGAATGGCGAACGTGCCGTCCATGCCGGCGTGAGCACCTGCCTCGAACGGCAGGATCTGCAAGGTCACATTTGGAAACTCTGCCGCCTTCACAAGCCTTTCGAGTTGGGCCCGCATGACGGCGTCACCGCCTACAGGCCGGCTCACCACAGCCTCATCCAGAACGAACCACAGGTCGATCGGGTCGTCCTCGTTCAATAACGACTGACGTGCGCGACGGACACTCACCCGACGGTCTACATCATCTGCCGTGAAGTCGGGTCGCGCAGCGCGGATCATCGCCTTGGCATAGTCCTCGGTCTGCAGGAGGCCGGGCACGACCTGGTGTTCGTACGCGCGGATCGAATGGGCGGCGGCCTCGAGGCCGACATAGGCGCCGGCGAGCACCGCGCCGTACGGATGCCACCAGCCTTTCTGTCTCGCCTCACGGGCGATCTGCACCAGCTCTTCGCATTCCGGGCCGGTGATGCCATAGATGGCCAGCATGTCCCGGACATCGCGCGGGGTCGCCGACGTGTGGCCGGTCTCGATCCGCGAGATCTTCGACGCGGAACATTCCAGCCGGTCAGCGACCCCGTCGATGGTGACGCCCGCCGCCTCGCGGCGGCGACGTAGCTCGGCGCCTAGCCGCCGGCGGCGGATGGTCGGGCTCCGGCGTTCGGTCACCGGGTCACCTCCGGACAGGTGCGGATTTGGGTAGCGTCCGCACCCGCCGCAGGAACGGACCAAATCGGACGAACGCGGCGAGTTGCGCGATTGCGACGGTCGCTGAGTGATGCAACCTCAGTCTGACGCGCTGATCGGTCGGACATCAAGGACCATTGCGGCCGCAAGAGGCCACGAAAGCACTACCAAAGTGCAACTTGCATTGATCATGTTGTTGGTGCACTCTCTACGTATGCCGCGGGTTACTCAGCGTTTCTGAAAGATCAGCTCTGCCCCGGCGGTCCTTTTCTGAGTCCTCCCGATCATTCGGCTTCGGAACAGGAGTAGATGTGCTTCCCCGCTCCGGTGACGTGCTGCACGTGACGCGCGCGGCGAGCGTCCAGTTCATCGACCCGCTTCTCTTCCGCGTGATCCGCGTGCACGACTGGCCGACGTACGACGGCTGGGTCTGGCTCGACGGCTACGAGCTCAACGCGGCCGGCGACGCGGTCGAGCGGCGCTCGATCTTCGTCCAGGTCAACGGCCTCCGGCAGCTGCGCTCGCCGAATGACCTACGCGCGGCGCCCCGCCGCATCGGTGCGCCGGTGCCGGCGCGGGTGGGCTGACGCTTTCGCGTTCCGGGCCTGCGCGCAGCCGCGCGGGCCTAGAGTGGACATACCCACCGAACAGTTCTTCCCGGGCGTGACCAGGACCCCTATTCCTGGGGGTCACACATGGTCAAGCCACCGGCGCGACCGCTGATCCGCTGTGTCCAGGTGCATCTCGCGGCCGCCGCTTTCATCATCGGCGGCGTCGTTTTGCCCGGCGCCGCTCTGCCTGGCGTCGCGCTCGCCACCGCCCGCGCCGCGGCGGAGCCGGTCGTGCCCGGCACGCTGCCGGGCATCGCGGGCGTGCCCGATGTGGAGAGCCTGGCGCCGCCGGTGACCTCGCTGCTCCCGTCGCCGGCCTGGCGCTACCTGGACCCGCTGCGTCCGGTCGCGGTGCCCGGGCTGCCCGCGACGGGGCTGGTCAGGCAGCCGGTCGACCCAGGCGGGTGGTACGACCCTGAAGAGCCGGACGAGCCGGCCCCCGACGATCCCCGACCCGGCGACGAGCCCGCACCGGCCGAGCCGGCGCCGGGCGTGGAGGCGCCCGGCGGTGCCGCGCCCGTGCCGCCCGGCGGTGCGGCACCCGTGCCGCCCATGGTGCCGGCGCCACCGACCATCGCTCCGCCACCACCGACCGCCGTCGCGCCGGAGCCCCAGCCGCGGCCGGCATCGCCGTCGCCGTCGCCGACGATGCGGCATCGCCGGACACCGACGCCGTCGCCGGCGGACACCAGGGGTTTGGACGAGCTGTTCCCGGACCGTCCGTCGACGGCCGCGACACCGGGCGCGGGTGTGCCGGCCGGCGCGACGACCGACCCAGAGCCGGTCGCTTATGCCCAGCCGCTGATCTACTCGGGAATCGTCGGCATGCTTATCTCCGCGATCGGCATCGCGGTAGTCCTCAACCGCCGCCGCGGCTGGTAACCCAGGGGTGTCTCGCCGTCCGGGGCGCCCGTCCGGCGAGGCACGCGGTCGTGGCGACCCGGACGAATCCCGCGGTCCGGGGAACGCTCGTGCGATCCGCGCGGGGGGCGGGGCGACCCGAGCAAGTGCGGCCATCCTGCACACCGCTTCCGGCAACGCGCGCTGTCCTCGCGACCCAAGCGACTCCCGCCGTCCGAGGCAGCGCTCGTGCCAGGGTTACGCGAGGGCGCGGCGACCCGAGCGAGTGCGGCCATCCCGCACCGCTCCGGCAACGCGCGCGAGGCAACGCTCCCGCCAGGCTCGCTCGGTCGGCATTCCAAGCGAGTCCCGGGCATCTGAGCCGACGAATCCTCGCGGTCGTGGTCCCACCACCCGAGGCAGCGCTCCCACCACATCCGCGCAGTCGTGGCTTTCGACCCGGTATCCGGTGTGTATGTGCGTCGTGGCGCCAGGCCCGATCGTGGGTCGGCGGAGTGGCCGCGCGCGACCAGGAGTGGCCCGCGCTGCTAATCGAACTGCGCATACTGCCGCAAGGTTCGACGTCCCTGTGGCAGGGCTGGCGCCCGCGGCGCGCAGGCTAGCGAGCAGGTCGACCGCCGACGGGTCGCGCACCATCCGACCCTGGGCTGGGCCGATCGGACCGGGACCTGTTACGGACCGGGCGGGATGCTCGGGGAAGAGGTCAGGGTCGGGTTCACCGTCGGCGACGGTGGCTCCGTGGTCGGGCGCGGGCCCGACGAGACGTCCATGGTGACCGCCGTGCCGCTCGGGACCTGGGCGTTGGGTGCCGGGTTTGACCCGACGACCGTGCCGGCCGGGCGGTTGGAGTCGACGTAGTTCAGTCGCGCCGACAAGCCCAGCGCGGAGAGGCGCTGGGTCGCCTCCTCGACGGTCAGCCCTTCGAGGATCGGCACGGTCACCGCCGCCGGTGTGGTCGCGGTCGGTGTGGGCGCCGGCGTTGTCGGGGCCGCGGTGGTCGGGGCCGGCGTGGTCGCGGCCGGGGTCGTGCGGGTCGGCTCCGAGGCCGGCGTGTCGTCGCCGCGCAGGATCAGCCAGAGGCCGAACGCGAGCACGCCGAGCAGGACCAGCGCGATGATGCCGATCAGGATCGGCATCCACCAGCGGGAGCCGCCGCCGGGCGCGGCCGGTTCGTAGCCGTCGGGTGGTCCGTCGTCGGGCGGCTCGCCCGGACCGCCGCGCTCCGGCACGCCGGCGCGACCGGCCCAGGCCGGGTCCTCCGGCGGCGTCGCGTTGCGCGGTGTCGACTGCTGGATCCGGGTGGTGCGGTCGTCCTCGGGTGGCACCCCGCGGTCGACCGGCGACATCTGCGTGGTGCGGTCGTCGGCGGTGGGCTCGATCCGCGCGGTGCGGTCGGGATCGTCCGGCAGCCGCTGGGTCTCCGCGGCCGCGTCGTCGGTCCGGCCGTCCGTGGCCGGCTCGTCGTCGTCGCGGATCGGGTCGAACGGTGCTGTCCGGTCGAGCGGCTGATCCTGGTCGTCCGAGCCGGCACCACGCCGCGCGGGCGGGTCCTCGGGCTGGTCGGCCATGCTCGATCCCTTCGCCGCCGGGTCCTGTCCGGCACAGACCCTAGCCTGCCGGGTGCGAACCCGCCTCCTGCTGGCCCCGGGGGCCAGCCAAGACTCGCCCACCATGCGGGTGGACGCTACGCTGCCCCGCATGGCCGTACGAGGCTGGGGAGGATCGATCGCCGCGGCGATCGGCGTTGCCGCCTGCGCCGGCGCCGCGCAGCTCGGCCTCGGCTACGGCCTGGGCATCATCACCTGGCTGCCGGCGTCCGACCGGGTCGGCGAAGCAGCCTGGGCGGCGAGCCTCGCCTGGGCGGCGTGGATCGCGGCGACCTCGACCGTCGCTGGCGCGATCGGTGCACACCGGCTCACCGAGGAGGCCGATGCCGAGGGCGAGCCGCCCACGGCCGCGTTCCTCGGTCGCCTGTCGCTGGTCGTCGCCGCCGCGGTCGGTGCGCTGGTCACCGTCGCGCTGGTGGCCGTGCCGGCCCGCGCCGCCGTGCGCGCCGACACGTTCTCGCCGCAGACCATCGCCGCGGGCTACGCGGTGATCGGTGTCCTGCTCGGCCTCATCTTCGCGCTCTGGTCGCTGTCGTCGCGCGCGGCCGCCCGCAACGTCATCGCGACGGTCGGCTGGCTCTGGCTGCTGGCGGTGGTCTCGGTGATCGAGGGGGTGGTCTCGGGCGGCGACCAGCCGCCGGCCCAACTCGGCGTCTGGCAGATCACCAGCGGCAGCGAGGCCTTCTGGTTCCGCGACTACCTCTACTGGCCCGGTGCGGCGCTCGCACTGGGCGCCGCGTTCGTGATCGGCGCGCTGGTCGCCCGAGGCCCGGCGCGCGACCCGTTCCACCGCGTCGGCGCGGCCGTTTCCGGCATCGCGGGCCCGCTGGTCGTGGCGGCGGCCTACTTCCTGGCGGCACCAAGGCTGGCCGGCATCCGGCCGGAACAGATGTCGGCACACCTGCTGGCGCCGTACGCGGTGCTGGCGGGCCTGGCCGGTTCGGTGCTGGTCACCACCCTCGCGCAGCGGGCCGACCGCACCGGGGTCACGGTGCCGGCCCAACGCGACAGCGCCGCCGACGACAGCCCGGGCGAGCCCAGCTACAAAACCCACGCGGCGGCAAGCGACGAGGACGACCTGGCGCGCACCCCCGTCGCCACTCCACTGTGGCCGGAGGGCACCGCGCCGGGCGAGACCCCGGCGCCGAAGCCGGAACGCAAGCGCCGCTTCGGGCGCCGCAACGAAGAGGAAACGACCAGCTAGTCGATCGGCCAGGTGTGCACCGGATCGTTGGTGCGCTGTAGCTCACCGTAGCGGGTGAGCATGTGGTGCAGGGCCGTCGTGCGGTCGAGACCGCGCTTGCGTTCGGCCGCGCGGACCATCGCCGTCTGCCAGGCCGCGCCGTTCTGCCCGGTGCGACACCGCTCCGCGATGACGGTCAGCAGCTGGTCACGGTAGTGCGGGGCCACGCCGAACCGGTCGAGCCCGGCCGCCGCCCGCGGCAGGAGCACGTCCGGCACGAGGTCGGCGATGCGGACCTCGCCGTGCCGCGGCCAGTAGACCCGGGCGTCGAGGCCACGCCGGGCCGCCGCGTGGAAGTTCTCCTCGGCCTTAGTGAACGGCAGTTGGCTCCAAATCGGACGGTCGGCCTCGGCCAGGTCGCGGACGAGTCCGAAGTAGAACGCCGCGTTGGCCAGCATGTCGACCACGGTCGGGCCGGCCGGCAGCACGCGGTTCTCCACCCGCAGGTGCGGGCGACCGTTGGTGATGTCGTAGACGGGGCGGTTCCAGCGATAGACGGTGCCGTTGTGTAGCCGCAGCTCGCCGAGCCGGGGCACACCGCCGTTGTGGAGCACCTCGACCGGGTCCTCGTCGTCGGTGATCGGCAGCAACGGTGGAAAGTAGCGCACGTTCTCCTCGAACAGGTCGAAGATGGACGTGATCCACCGCTCACCGAACCACACCCGCGGGCGTACACCCTGTGATTTCAGCTCGTCCGGACGCGTGTCGGTGGCCTGCTCGAACAGCGCGATCCGGGTCTCCGCCCAGAGCTGCTTCCCGTAGAGATAAGGGGAATTGGCCCCGATCCCGACCTGGATGCCGGCGATCGACTGCGCGGCGTTCCAGTAGTCGGCGAACGTGTCCGGCGCGACCTGCAGGTGGAACTGCACGCTGGTGCACGCCGACTCCGGCGCGATGGAGTCCGTGAACGTCTGTAACCGTTCGACACCACGGATGTCGAGCCCGATGTCCTCACCGCGGGCCGCGACGATCTGCTCGTTGAGCGCCCAGTAGCGCTCGTTGCTGGACAGGTTGCCGAGCACCAGGTGGCGCGGTGTGAGCGTGGGCAGGATCCCGATCAGCACGATGGTCGCGTCGGCCTTGTTGGCCCGGTCCTCCGCGCGTCCGATGCTCGCCTGGATGTCGTGCTGGTAGTCGGCGAAACCGTCGCCCTCGATCAGTCGCGGCCGGGCGTTCAACTCCAAATTGAACTGTCCGAGCTCGGTCTGGAACGTCGGATCCGCCAGGTTGGCGAGGATCTCCGCGTTGCGCATGGCTGGCTCGGCGTCTTTGTCGACCAGGTTGAGCTCGATCTCCAGACCCGTCGTCGGCCGTTCGGCGTCGAACTCGAAGTCGTCGAGCATCAGCGCGAAGACATCGAGACACCGCCTAACTTTCTGCCGATACCGGACGCGGTCCTCGCGAGAGAAAGGAACCGGCGACACATCCTTGCCCATGTGCCCTCCCCGGCGCACGGCCCCGTTTGACTGGCGACTGGACCCTTCACGGTAGGAGGGCCGAGAGCGCTCGGCCAGGGACAAAACAGATACTTATCACCCTTTGTAAGCGGATCAAAGCGTTCAGTTCACGATACGCCAAGGCCCCGGCGCCTGTGATCAGCGCCGGGGCCTTTGTGAATGTGGTTCAGCTAACGCGTCACGCCTGGCGGACGGCCTCGCCCTCGAGCTCGATGCGGACCTTCTTGCCGACCAGCACGCCACCCGTCTCCAGGTTGACGTTCCAGGTCAGGCCGAACTCCTCGCGGTCGATCTCGGTGCTCGCCGAGAAACCGAAGATGTCCATGCCGTACGGGTTGCGGCCGGCACCCTCGAACTCGACCTTCAGGTCGACCTTGCGGGTCACGCCGCGGATGGTCAGCTCGCCCGGCAGCACGAACTCGTTGCCGTTGACCTCCTTCACGCCACCGAGGCTCTGGAACTCGATGGTCGGAAACTCCTCGGTCTTGAGGAAGTCGGGGCTGCGGAGGTGGTTGTCGCGGTCCGCGACGCCGGTGGTGATGCTGGCGGCCTTGATGCTCGCGGTGACGGAGGACTCGAGCGGGTTCTCGCCAACCGTGATGGTGGCCGTCGCTTCCTCGAAGTGACCACGGACCTTCGCGACCATCATGTGCCGAGCGACGAAACCGACCAGCTTGTGCGCCGGGTCCATCTCGTAGGTGCCGGCGGTCGGGATGGTCAGGCCGTTCCAGACCCGGGTGTTGTTGGTGGCGGTGTCGGTCATTGGAGCTAGCTCCTTTGGGAGGGTGGACGGTTTTCCGTACTCGGTTGCGTAAGCAACTATATCTCCAGCAATATTCCGCGTGTCAAGGACTGCTACACTCGATCTCGTGGCTGAGCTGCACGAAGATCAACGGATCACCGCTGTCGGGTTGCTCGCCGAGACGTTCACCGGACTCTCGGCGCGCTTCGCCGCGCAGTTGGCTGGGCACAAGCTTTCCGCGGTCGAGTTCGAGGTGCTGATGCGACTCGTCCGCTCACCGGGGCACGAGTTGCGGATGACCGACCTCGCGGCCCAGACGTCCCTGTCGACCAGCGGCGTCACTCGGGTCGTCGACCGGATGGAGCGCGACGGCCTGCTCCGGCGCCGGGCCTGCCCGACGGACCGGCGCAGCTCCTACGCGGGCGTCACCAGTGCCGGCGTGACCAGGCTCACCGAGACGCTGCCGGGCCACCTCGAGCTGATCGAGCAGTGGTTCACCGGCCAGCTGGCCCCGGCCGAGCTGGAGCAGTTCCTCGACTACCTGCGGCGGATCCGGGACGCGGTCAACCCCTGCGCCACCGCCGGCGCGGACGGGGACGCGGATGTCGACCCGGACGCCGAGCCCGTCAGCGCCTGACCACTTCGCCCACGACGGTGGCACCGGCAGAAAGACCGGCAGAACCGTCTGCGCTCCTCGCCAAAAGCCACATTTGGTACGCCCAGCGCGCGACCCCCGATACGGTACTCATGAGCAACGATCCACGGGGGAAGAAAGCGAAAGCGCCACGGGGGCGCGACGCGGACATTTACCGAAGGTCCGTCGGGGGGCGGGCTGGTCCGCGTCGAGCGGGGGTGGAAGGCAGCCGGTGCTGACTGGTTTGGGAGGGCGGTCAGCGCCGGCTGTCTTCATGTTCAGCCCTGGCCCGCTCTGACGGCAGCAGCGTGATCCCGCCTTCCTTGCACACCGCGTCGAGCCGCTCGATCACCGCCGCGCGGTTGACCGGGTCGTCCGTCGCCGACGCCAGTCCCACCAGCGCCTCGGCCACGTCCCGCAGGTCCCGCCCGCCGGCGTAGGACTGCACCGCGACACCGAACCACTCCGCGGCCAGCACGCGGTCGCCGCGCCGGAACGCCAGCGTCGCCTCGATCATCGCGCTCGGCCCCTGCACGTCGTTGACCGGCGCCTCACCGACGCCCGGGTCGGCGCCCGCCGCCAGCGAGCGCAGCTGGGCCAGCACCCGGAGTGCCTCGTCGGACCGGTCGGCCAGGGCCAGCGCGAGGCCGATCGTGCCGAGCACCCGCGCCCGGTGGCCCGGGTCGCCCAGCCGCTCCAGCGGCGTGATCGCGCGGCGACCCATCTTGACCGCGTCCTCGTAGCGGCCGTCGAGCCGGTTGACCTCGGCCACGTTGGCCAGCGCCAGCGCGCGCAGCCGGTCCTCGCCGCACTGTGCCGCGAGCCGGTCGACAGCGGCCATCCGTCGCCGGGCGGCGGCCAGGTCGCCGGCCCGGATCTCGTGCCAGGCGAGGTTGCTCTGCGCCACCGCCATGTCCCGGGTGCGCCCGGTGCGGGTCGCCAGCGACAGCGCCGCGGCACCGTGCCGGCGGGCCTCGTCGTAGCCGCCGGTCGACATCCACAGTCCCGACAGCTGGTTGCGGGCGGCCAGCTCGCCGGTGACGTCGCCCTGCTCCCGGAAGGTCGCCAGGGCCGCCTCCGCGGCGGGCAGCTCGGTCGACGCGGCGCTGTGCTCGGCGGCGAGCTGGGCCACGCCGAGCTGGGCCCACGCCCGCAGCACCGGGTCGGCGTCGGCACTGCGCGGATCGTCAAGCAGCCGGCGCAGCCACTGCCGGCCCGCCGCGTCGCGGCCTCGGAACCGCCACCAGCGCGGCAGGTTGGCGGCCAGCAGCAGCGCCGTGTGCGGGTCGTCGATCGCCGAGTACGCGAGCGCGCCCCACAGGTCGCTGCTCACCTCGTCGAGCCGGGCGACCGCGCCGGGCAGGGTGCCGCCCGCCAGGTCCGGCGCGACCCGGGCGGCGAAGCGGGCCATCACCAGCGCGTGCCGGCGCCGGATCGCGGCCAGCTCACCCTCGGCCGCGGCCTGCTCCTCCGCGTAGTCGCGGACGACGTCGAGCAGCCGGAACCGCATGGAGCCGGAGCCGCGCATGCCGAGCAGGCCGAGCGCGACGAGCCGGTCGAGCAGCGGGACGGGGTCGCCGTCCAGGGCGCCGCCCGGCGTGGCGGTGTCGGCCAGCATCGCCTCGCCCAGCTCGACGGACCAGCGGTTGCGGAACGGCGAGAGCCGGCGCACGGCCACCTGCTCGTCGGGATCGAGCAGCCGGTAGCTCGCCGCGACCGCGTCGCGCAGGGTCACCGTGTCCGGTGCGCTGCCGGGTGTGGTCTCCGGGCCGGCCAGGTCGAGGAGGCGGTGGCCGTAGCGGTCGAGGATCTGGTTCATGTCGAGGACGCGGCCGCGGGCGGCGGCCAGCTCGATGGCCAGCGGCAGGCCCCCAAGCCGGCGCACGAGCCGGACCAGCGCCCCCACCTCGCCGGGCTCGAGCGGGTCGCGGCGGACCCGGCGCAGGCGGTCGAGGAACAGCGCGACCGCGGGGAACTTCGACACCGAGGACAGGTCGAGGTCGTCGTGCGGCGGCACCTCGAGCGGCACGACCGGCCAGACGCGCTCGCCGGGCAGCCCGACCGGGTGGCGGCCGGTGGCCAGGATGCGCAGTGACGGCGCGACGCTGACCAGCCGGTGCAGCGCCTCGGCGACCGCGCCCGGCGCCCGCTCGACGGCGTCGACCAGCAGCAGGCTCGGTGCGCCGGAGAGCCGGCCGGCCAGCTCGTCGGAGCGGGCCACGCCCAGCACGGTCGCGGCGGCGGTGAGCACGTCGCTCTCGGTCGAGCCTTCGGTGATCACGATGCCGGCCACGCCGGCCGGGTGGCGCTCCTTGACCCGCTCGATGACGGCGAGCGCGACGCTGGTCTTGCCGACGCCGGCGAGCCCGACGAGGCTGACCAGCCCGTCGCCGCGGAGCAGGGTCAACGCCACCTCGGCCACGTCGAGGTCGCGGCCGACCAGCGGACCGGGCGGTGGGAGGCCGCGGCCGCGGCTCGCGGCCACCGAGGCCGGTGTCAGCGGGGTGAACGCGGGCACCGCCGGCCGCTCGTCGGTGGCGGCGGGTGCGGTGATGCCGCGGGCGACCGCGGCGAACTCGGCACGGGCGGCGCCGGCCAGGTGCAATGCGTCGGCCAGCAGGTCGACAGTGGTGCGCTGCGGCCGGGACGCCCGGCCGCGCTCGAGGTCACGAACCGTCCGGACGCCCACACCGGCCCGGGTCGCCAGCTCGTGCTGGGTCAGCCCGGCCTCCCGGCGGTGGGCTTTGAGCAGGGCGTCGAAACCCTGGTCAGCGCCGTGATCCGCGGTCATGGCCACGAAGATTACGCAGCGTCGGGCCCGACCGGGACCTCAACGTCGCGTCACTGACCGGTGAACGCCGGATTCCCGACAGACGCCTGAATGTTTGTTAGGTCGAAATCGTTTCCGTCGGTACGGCCGCGGTCGCCTTGACCGGAGCCCCGCTGGCGGTGGCGAACCAGCGCTGGTGCAGCCGACGCAGTGGGGCGGGAGCCCACCAGTTCCACTCGCCGAGCAGGCTCATCAGCGCCGGCAGCAGGAGGCCGCGGACGACGGTCACGTCGAGGACGATCGCGACCACCATGCCGAAGCCGATCTCCTTGACCGCGGTGAGGCCGCCGATCAGGAAGCCGAGGAAGACGACCGAGATGGCGAGTGCGGCCGTGGTGACCACCGGGCCGGTCTTCGTGATGCCGGCGAGCACCGCGCGGTCACTCGCGGCCGCGTCGTCACCGTGCCGGCGGCGGCGTACCCGGCGGTCCCATTCCTCTTTGATCCTGGCCAGCAGGAAGACCTCGTAGTCCATCGAGAGCCCGAAGATGAACACGAAGAGCAGCACCGGCGTCGTCACGTCGACGGCACCCCAGGAGTCGAAGCCGAGCAGCACGTCGCCGACGCCCCACTGGAAGACCACGACCAGCACGCCGAGGGTGCCGAGCAGGGTGAGTGCGTTCATGAGCAGGGCCTTGACCGGAATGACCAGCGAGCCGGTGAGGATGAAGAGCAGGATCGCGGTGGCCAGGAAGAGCACGAGCACCGCGATCGGCAGCCGGCTCGCGACCGAGGCCTGGTAGTCGACCCGCTCGGCGGCGGGACCGCCGACCAGCAGCGGGACCGGGGTGTTGAGGGCGCGGATCCGGCGCACCAGATCGCGCGAGGTCTCGTCGCCGGTCGCGCCGGTGGGCGTGACGTCGATGACCGCCGCCTGCCCGGTGATGTCGGGCCGCGGCTGCATCAGCACGACGCCCGGCATGGTGTTGAGCTGGTTGAGCAGGTCACGGACGGCGGCGGTGGCGGGGTCGGCGTCGACCACGACGACGACGGGCTCGGCGCGGCCGACGTTGAAGTCGCGCTGGACCGTCTCGTAGAGCTGGCGGGCCTCCGCGCTGGCGGGCAGCGCCCGGGCGTCGGAGTTGGCCAGGTTGGCGCCGAGGACGAACGGCAGCGAGAGGACGACCAGGCCGACGGAGACGGCGAGGGCGACCGGGCCGGGCTTGCGTTGGGCGGTTTGCGCGAGCCTGGGCAACAGGGCCGTCCTGGCCCGCGGCAGGAGTCTGATCCCGTGTTCGCCGATCCGTCGGTGAGCCACGGCGATCAGTGCCGGGACGGCGGTGAGCCCGGCCGCGGTGGCGAGCACGACGACGACCGCGCCGCCCAGCGCCATGCTGGCGAGCAGGGGCTCGGCGAACGCGAACAGCCCGAGCATGGCCGCGGCGACGGCGAGCCCGGAGATCAGCACGGTCCGCCCGGCGGTCGTCGTGGTCCGGGCGAGCAGTTCGTCGAGGCGGGCATCGCCGTCGGCCGCGCGCTCCTCCCGGAAGCGGGCGATCAGCAGCAGGGCGTAGTCGACGGCGAGGCCGATGCCGAGCAGGGTGACCACGTTGACCGTGAACTCGCCGACGTCGCCGAGCGCGGTGAGCAGCAGGAGCCCCAGCAGGGTCGCGGCGACGGACGCGAGCGCGGCGACGAGCGGGATGAGGCCGGCGACGAACCCACCGAGGATGACGACGAGCACGAGGAGGAGTACGCCGAGCGCGATGCTCTCGCCGATCGCGGCGTCCTTGATGGCCTGGTCGGCGAACTCCCGCTCGGCCAGTTTCTCGCCACCGACGAGCACCTGGGGCGCGTCGATGCGGTGCAACGCCGCGGCGACGAGGTCCTCGGCCTGTTCGCGCTGGGCGTCGGGCAGCCCGGGCCGCAGCTCGACCTCGACGAGGGAGCTGCGGTTGTCGGCCCCGATCCGCCCGCCGGGCGCGCTGTAGAGGTCCTCGACGGCCTTGACGCCGTCGATCCCACGGATCTCGTTGGCGATCTTCTGCACGTTCTCGACGAGCGGCGGGTCGTAGATGTCGCGGTCCCGGATGACGGCGACGACCTTCTCACCCTCGGGCTTGAGCTCCTGGACGCGCCGGTCGGCCCGCTGCGACTCGGCATCGGGCCGCAGGTTGTCGGTGGTGGTGAGCCGGTCGAACACCTGGCCGCCGAACGCGACGCCCGCGATGACGAGCACCAGCCAGGCGGCCAGCACCGACCACCGCCACCGCACCATCGCCCGACCGAGCGCAGCGAACATTGGTGTGACCTCCCCGGGATTCGTACCGGGGAATGCAAGCACCTGGACCCCGCCCGGCGCCACCAGACGTTCGGCCGTCCTTCACGTCAGATATCCGCGCCGCACTCTTTTCCTTCCCGCGCGGATGCGGAGCGCTAAGCGACGATGCCCAGGTCGCGCGCGATCACCAGGCGCTGGATCTCCGACGTGCCCTCGCCGATCTCCAGGATCTTCGAGTCGCGCCAGAAGCGGGCCACCGGGAACTCGTTCATGAAGCCGTAGCCGCCGTGGATCTGGGTGGCGTCGCGGGCGTTGTCCACCGCGCTCTCGCTCGCGTAGAGCTTGGCGATCGCCGCCCGGCGCTTGAAGTCGCGGCCGGCGAGCATTTCCGCGGCGGCGTCGTGGTAGGCCAGGCGGGACAGGTGGGCGCGCTTCTCCATGTCCGCGATCTTGAACTGGATCGCCTGGAAGCCCGCGATCGGCTGCCCGAACGCGTGGCGCTCCTTGGCGTAGCGCACCGACTCGTCGACACAACCCTGGGCTAGGCCCACCGCCAGCGCGGCGATGGCGATGCGACCCTCGTCGAGGATGCGGAGGAACTGCGCGAAGCCGCGGCCGCGTTCGCCGAGGAGGTTCTCGGCCGGGACACGGACGTCTTCGAAGCTCAGCTCGTGCGTGTCCGACGCACACCAGCCGACCTTCGAGTAGCCCGGCGCCACCGTGAAGCCCGGCGTGCCCGACGGGACGATGATCGTGGACAGTTCCTTGCTGCCGTCGGGGCGCGTGCCCGTCATCGCCGTCACCGTGACGAACGACGTGATGTCGGTGCCCGAGTTGGTGATGAACGCCTTGGCTCCGTTGATCACCCACTCGTCGCCGTCGAGCACCGCGCGGGTCGCCGTGCCGCCCGCGTCGCTGCCGAAGCCCGGCTCGGTCAGGCCGAAGGCCGCCAGGGCCTCGCCGCGCAGCAGGGGCGGCAGCCAGCGGCGCTTCTGCTCCTCGGTGCCGAAGCGGTAGACCGGCATCGCGCCCAGGGAGACCGCGGCTTCCAGGGTGATCGCCACGCTCGAGTCGACGCGGGCGAGCTCTTCGAGGGCCAGGCAGAGGGCGAAGTAGTCGCCGCCCATGCCGCCGTATTCCTCCGCGAAGGGCAGGCCGAAGAGGCCCATCTTGCCCATCGCCGCGACGATGTCGTACGGGAACGTGTGGTTGTCGTAGTGCTTGGCGATCACGGGTGCGACGACGTCGTGGGCGAACTCCCGCACGCTCTCGCGCAGCGCCTCGTGCTCCTCGTTGAGCATGGCCGGCTCCTTGGGGTTAGACGGGTGTCACGCCGTGGCGACGGCGGGAGAAGTGGCGGTCCTTGTCGCGGGCCGTCGAGTAGCGGGCGATCAGCTCCGTACGCAGCCGGTCCGGCGGCACGATCGCGTCGACGACCAACTCACTCGCGAGGTGCACGATGTCGATGTCGCGCTCGTAGGCCGCACGCCGCTCGGCGACGAACGCCGCCCGGTCGTCGGCGTCCTCGATCGCGGCGATCTTGTTGGCGTAGACCGCGTTGACCGCGGCCTCGGCGCCCATCACCGCGATCTTCGCGGTGGGCAGGGCGATCGTCGCGTCGGGCATGAAGCCCGGGCCGGCCATCGCGTAGAGGCCCGCACCGTAGGCCTTGCGGACGACGACGCAGATCTTCGGCACCGTGGCCTCGGAGATCGCGGTGATCATCTTGGCACCGTGCCGGATGATCCCCTGCTTCTCCACGGCGGTGCCGACCATGAAGCCGGGCACGTCGGAGAGGAACAGCAGCGGCACGTTGAACGCGTCGCACAGCTGGACGAACCTGGTGGCCTTGTCGGCGGAGTCGACGAACAGCACGCCGCCCTTGAACATCGAGTTGTTGGCGACCACGCCGACCACCTCGCCGTCGAGGCGGCCGAAGCCGATCGTCAGCTCCTTGGCCCAGAGCGCCTGGATCTCGAAGAACGAGCCCTCGTCGAGCAGGCCCTTGGCGAACTTGCGCATGTCGAACGCCTGCCGCTCGTTGGGCGGCACCATCCCGGCCAGGTCGGCGGCCGGCGGCGCGACGGCCTCCGCGACCGGCGGCTTCTGCGTGTAGTTGGCCGGCAGGTAGGACAGGTAGCGCCGGACCGTGTCGAGCGCCTCGTCCTCGGTCTTGCAGAGGAAGTGGCCGACGCCGGACTCGCGGGTGTGCACCGCCGCGCCGCCCATCGCCTCCAGCGTCGTCTTCTCGCCGGTGACCATCTCGACCATGCGGTCGGAGCCGAGATACATGCTCGCGTTGCCGTCGACCATGGCCACGACGTCACAGAACGCCGGAATGTACGCACCACCCGCGGCCGACGGCCCGAACAGCGCGCAGACCTGCGGGATCGAGCCGGACGCGCGGACCTGGTTCCAGAAGATGTGGCCGGCACCGCGCCGACCGGGGAACAGGTCGACCTGGTCGGTGATCCGGGCGCCGGCCGAGTCGACCAGGTAGACCATCGGCAGCCCGGACTGGTAGGCCCGCTCGATGATCCGGATGATCTTCTCGACGGTGCGGGCGCCCCAGGAGCCGGCCTTCACCGTCGAGTCGTTGGCCATCAGGCAGACCGGCCGGCCGTCGATGGTCGCCTGGCCGGTGACCACGCCGTCGGCGGGCAGCCCTTCGGCCAGGGCGTTGGCGTAGAGCCCGTCCTCGACGAAGGAACCTTCGTCGACCAGGCGGGCGACCCGCTCGCGGGCGAACAGCTTGCCCCTGGCGGCGTTGGCCGCGTGGTAGCGCTCCGCGCCGCCGGCCCGGACGCGCTTGCCGAGCTGCTCGAGCTCTTCGTCGTCGAGTGCCACACCGACCCCTTCGCCAACGTGACTGAACGATCGTTAGGGTACTACACCGAAATGACGAAGGGGCCCCCGCGGGTAGCGGGGGCCCCTTTTGGTGCCGTGGTGCGGTTGTTACGAAGATCAGCCGTTGATGGCCGCGGCCCCGCCGCCGGCGGAGGCGAAGGCACCACCGATGATGCCGATCGCGTTGCCCGCGACGTTGATCGGGATCTGCGGGTCGATCGCGACCTGGTTGCCGTTCAGCAGCCCGAAGTTGTTCGAGCTGATGAACGTCTTGCCGCCTTGGACCGCGACGGCGCCGCTGAACCCGTTGCCGTCCCGGCCGTCCTTGCCGTGCTTCTTGTTGCGCTTGTCGTGCCGGTCGCCGTCGTAGTCGTCACCCTCGGTGGCACCCGAGCGGGCACCCGGAGCGGTGTCCATCTTCGGGGCGACCGGAGCCGCACCCTGGCCGGCCAGCGAGCCGACGACCGGGAGACCGGCGACGGCCGGGAGCGACCCCACGAGCGGCAGCGCCTCGTCGCGAGCCGACTCGGTCGTGGCGCTCTCCTGGATCGCAACCGCCCCACCGCCGCAGGAGGCCTGGGCCAGCGCCAGCACCGCGATCGCGTTGCCGCAGATGTTGATCGGGATCTGCGGCGAGAACTTGACCTGGTTGCCGTTGAGCAGGCCGAAGTTGTTGGAGGTGTACCAGAGGCCCTCCTCGGCACCGGCGCTCTCCTGGACGGCAACCGCGCCGCCGCCGCAGTGGGCGAACGCGCCACCGACCAGGGCGATCGCGTTGCCGCAGATGTTGATCGGGATCTGGATCGGCGCGTGAATCTGGTTGCCGTTGAGTGCGCCGAAGTTGTTGGTGCTGATCCAGGCGCCCTCGGCCCCGCCGTCGCGGCCCTTGTCGTAGCCCTCGGTCCGAGCGCTCTCCTGCACCGCGATCGCGCCACCGTCGGCCGAGGCGAAGGCACCGCCGATGAGGCCGATGGCGTTGCCGGCGACGTTGATCGGGATCTGCGGCGAGATCTTGATCTGGTTGCCGTTGAGGATCCCGTAGTTGCCCGAGGTGATCCACGCGGACCCCGCGTCACGGAAGTCCTTCTTGCCGTGCTTCTTGTCCTTGCCCTCGGCCATCGCCGCGAACTCGTCGTCGTGGTGCTTCTTGCCGTAGCCGTCGTGCTTACGGTCGTCGGAGTCGTGCCCGCCGCCGTTGATCGCGACCGCGCCACCGCCGCAGTGTGCGAACGCCCCGCCGACGAGCGCGATCGAGTTGCCGCACAGGTTGATCGGAATCTGCGGGTCGAGGACGATCTGGTTGCCGTTGAGCGCACCGAAGTTGTTCGTCGTGACGGCGTCCGCCGCGTGTGCCGCAGCCTGCGTCGCCAGCAGACCACCAGCCGCCATGACGCCGACGCTGATGGACTTGCGAACCCAAGTCTTCATTGGGTGAAGTGACCTTTCAATAAATGTCAGTAAGAGGGTGTTGCGAATTGCGTTGCGCGTCCGGGGCGCGACGGTGTCCCTGACTCCGCCTGTCGACATGCGCCCAGGTGTGGTTCGTGATGAGTGCCAGGGTTTCGCCGCTAGTCAGAGCGGTCGTCGGATTCCCTGGTCCGCCGCACTACCGCGGGCCGTGTGGCCCGGGCGGGGCTGTGGCTCCTGCCCGTCGCCGACGGTGCAGGTCCTTCATCACTAGTCAGGTGAGACGGTCGGTTCCTCGGCGTCGTGCCGTGGTACCGCGGTGTCGGCCGGTTTCGGCAGCAGCTGGAAGGCCACCATGCTGCCCACGACCGACGAGGGAACGGTGGCGAAGGCACCACCGCCCACCGGGGAACCCGACGCGCTGGCCGGGATACCCGACGCGCTGCCATCACCCCGTGTGGGAGCGGGGTACGGCAGGCGCGGCGCCTCGCCGGAGTCCCGGGACGTCGCGGCCGCAGCCGCGGGTTCCGGCCGGCCGGCGGGGAGCCGGATGGTGCTCGTCTCGGAGTGAGCGGCCCGCGGTGCGGCGACTGTTGCCGCACCGGGAACGGTCGTGCCGGATGAGGTGCCTCCGTGCACGCCGCGGTAGCCGACGGGCGTGACTGCCGAGGTTGGCCGGCCACGGGGGCCGGGCAGGACACCGGTCACCGTCCTGGCCACCACGCCGACCGCGCCGAACAGCGGTGCCGCGAAGGTGCGCAGCATCGAGCTCATCGGACGGAGGAGCGCGGTGACCGGCGCGAGGACCGGCAGGGCGACCTGAGCCACCGGGGTGAGCAGGGCGCCCGGGACGGCCAACGCACGGGTGACCCCGAGCGGATCGGCCTGTCCAGGTGTGCCGGCCAGCCCGCTGACGCGGGTTGCGGGCCGGTCCGCCGAGCGGTTCGACGGCCCCGCGGGGACGCCGGCGCGGTCGGCCGTACGGGCGGCGGCGTGGTCCGGCCGGTGTGCCGGTGCCGCGTCCGCGATCGTGGTGGAGCGGTCCGCGGTCGTGCGGGGCACGACGACGGCAGCGGGATCAGTGATCGCCCGCCCTACGGTGGCCCGGCCGGTCGGCACCGGCTGCTCGACGGGCGTGCGCGCCGTCGCCGGCGGCAACACGTCGCCGAGCAGGCCGGTGGCCGTGCTCAACACCGGCGTCGCGGTTTCCAGCACGCCGCCCAGCGGTGCGAGGACGGACCCCGCACCCCGTTCGACCGCCGGCTCCGCCATGGCGGCCTGCGCCGCCGACGCGGAGAGCAGCCAGGCCGCTCCCGCGAGGCCACCGACGACGAGCGTGCGCACCAGGACCTGTCGCGAAGTCCTGCGCGTGGTGCGCGTGACTCCCGACCGAATCATGGCCCGCCTTCCGCTCGCCGGTTCGTTAGTAGTGGCGGTCCGGACTAATTTGACCGGTTATGACCGCCACTGCTCTAGGTAACGAACCTGCCTGAAGAGGGTCACGCGGGTGAATGGGAAAAAGTGGTCATATCGCCACTTATCGCATGCGAGCCACGATCCCGGTGTCGTAGTCGCCGGAGCGGAACTCGGCGTTGTCCAGCAGTTCTGCGAAGAACGGCAGGTTCTGCTTGGGACCCACGATCTCGAACGCGGCGACCGCCGCCCGGGCCCGCTCGAGCACCTGTGCGCGGTCGTCGCCATAGACAACGAGCTTCGCCAGCAACGAGTCGTAGAAAGGCGTCACTGTCGTCCCGGCGGTGTACCCCGAGTCGACCCGGATCCCCTCTCCGGCGGGCTCGACCCAGGTCGTGATCGCGCCCGGGCCGGGCAGGAACCGCTTCGGGTCCTCGGCGTTGATCCGCAGCTCGAGCGCGTGCCCGCGGGGCGTGAGCGCGGCGGGGTCGAACGTCGGTGCCAGGCCGGCCGCCACGCGCAGCTGCTCCTCGACCAGGTCGACGCCGTACACCAGCTCGGTGATCGGGTGCTCGACCTGGAGGCGGGTGTTCATCTCGAGGAAGAAGAACTCGCCGGTGGTGGGCTCCAGCAGGCACTCGACCGTGCCGGCGTTGCGGTAGCCGACGGCCTCACCGGCCCGCGCCGCGGCGGCCAGCAGCCGCTCCCGCAGCTCCGGCGACACCGCGGGCGACGGCGACTCCTCGGCGAGCTTCTGGTTGCGACGCTGCACCGAGCACTCCCGCTCGCCGAGCGCCACGACGGTGCCGTCGGCCAACCCGAGAATCTGCACTTCCACATGGCGTACGCGGGGGAAGTAACGCTCGATCAGCACGGCACCGTCGCCGAACATCCGCTCGGCGAACGTCCGGACCTTCGCGTACTCGGTGAGCAGAGCGGTCTCGTCGGCGGCCACGGCCATGCCCATGCCACCACCGCCGGCCGCGGCCTTCACCATCACGGGGTAGCCGATCGCGTTCGCCGCCTCGGCCGCCGCCTCCACCGACTCCGCCGGATCCGTCGTGCCGGGCGCGACCGGGACGCCGGCGGCGGCCATCAGGTTGCGTGCGTTGATCTTGTCGCCCATCGCGGCGATCGCCTCAGGACCCGGGCCGACCCAGATCAGCCCGGCCGCCTGGACCGCCCGGGCGAACTCGGCGTTCTCGGAGAGGAAGCCGTAGCCGGGGTGCACCGCCTGGGCGCCCGTGTCCTTCGCGGCCTGCAGGATCGCGTCGACGTTGCGGTAGCTCTGTGCGACGTTGGCCGGGCCGATCAGCACCGCCTCGTCGGCCTCGGTGACGAACGGAAGGTCCGCGTCCGCCTCGGAGTGGACGGCGATCGTGCGGACGCCGAGCCGGCGGGCCGTGCGGATCACCCGGCGGGCGATCTCACCACGGTTCGCGACCAGCAGAGACTCGATCATCAGGACTCCCCTCTCGGCGGGCGGCACTGCCCGGCTGGAGAATATGCGTCCTGGCGTGTCGATTCAGGCGTTGGGGCCGGCCGGTGTGGGCTGGAGCGCCGCCATGGTCGCGGCACGCAGGAGCTCGGCGAGGCGATCCCGGTGGACCTCCTCGCCCAGGAACGGGGTGGAGTTCATCAGGCCGAACGCGGCGTGGGCAAGCGCGCGGGCCTCGGGCGCGGTCAGCTCTGGGCGGATCGAGAGCAGCACCTTGACCCACTCCTCGACGTAGAGGCGCTGCAGCCGGCGGATCTGTCGCCGCGGCTCGTCCGGCAGCCGGTCGAGCTCGTGCAGGTGCAGCGCGATCACCGCGGGGTTGGCCAGGGCGAAGTCGACGTGGAACTGGACCAGCGACGGCAGGGCGGTTTCCCCCGGGTGCTTGGCGACCCGCTCCCGGCCACCGGCCAGCAGGCCTTCGCTGACCGGGATCAGCGCCGCGGCCAGCATCGCCTCCTTGCCGGCGAAGTGGTGGTAGAGCGCGGGGCCGGTGACCCCCGCCGCCGACCCGATATCGTCCATCGACACGCCGTGGTAGCCGCGGGCGGCGAACAGGCCGACCGCGATCTCCAGGATCTCGTCACGCCGCGACCGGCGCTTGGGCGGTGTGGACGCGGCGCTCAGGGTGGCGGGGTCCGCTTGTTGTTCCAGCGTCACGTCGCCAGCCTAGCCAGGTGTCAAGACCAACAAGGTGTCGTGATCTTGAATTTCTCCTGGTGTTTTGAGGGTTTTTGCGGGGATATGTCCTAGCCGTCCGGCGTGCTGGACGTCACTATCCGCGCTTCCCGCCGCCCGGTTCCGCGCCCTTGGCGATCGGCGACCGCACCAGGTTGCCCCACTCGGTCCAGGAGCCGTCGTAGTTGCGGACGTGCGTGAACCCGAGCAGGTGCTGCAGCACGAACCAGGTGTGGCTGGACCGCTCCCCGATCCGGCAGTACGCGATGACGTCGTCCCCTTCGGACAGCCCCAGCTGGTCCTCGTAGATCACCCGCAGCTCGTCGGTGGGCTTGAACGTCCCGTCGTCGTTGGCCGCGGTCTTCCAGGGCTTGTTGACGGCGCCCGGGATGTGCCCGCCGCGCAGCGCGCCCTCCTGCGGGTAGTCCGGCATGGCGAGCAGCTTGCCGGTGTACTCGTCGGGCGAGCGGACGTCGACCAGTGGGCGGCCGGCCTGCACGTGCGCCAGCACCTGCTCGCGGAACGCCCGGATCCGGGCATCGTCCCGGCGCGGCACCGGGTATGGAGTCGGCGGTCGCTGGGTCTTGTCGCGGGTCAGCTCGCGCCCTTCGGCGGCCCACTTCTGCCGGCCGCCGTCGAGCAGCCGCACGTCCGGATGACCGAACAAGGAGAACACCCAGAGGGCGTACGCCGCCCACCAGTTGAAGTTGTCGCCGTAGAAGACGACCGTGTCGTCCCGGCTGATGCCCTTGGCCGCACACAGCGCCGCGAAGGTCTCCGGGTCGACGTAGTCGCGGGTGACCTCGTCGTTCAGCTCGGTGTGCCAGTCGACCTTGACGGCACCCGGGATGTGGCCGGACTCGTAGAGCAGCACGTCTTCGTCGGACTCGACGACCACCAGGCCGTCGCGGCCCAGGTTCTCCGCCAGCCACTCCGTCGTAACCAGCGACTGCGGGTGCGCGTACGCCTGCAGCCGTGGATCCGGGTCGTTGGAAACGGGCATAAGCGCAACGCTATACCCGTAACCGTCAGACGAGGCCTTGAACGGCGCGCACCGCCGCGTCGACGTGCTCCTCGGTGTTGGCGATGCCCGGACCGAACCGCAGGTACGTCGTCCGGTAGGGCGTCGCGGTGGCGACCACCTTGGCCGCGGCGAGCCGGCCGACGGCCTCGTCGACCTGCAGGTTGCCGACCGTGCAGCAGACCAGGCCGGCGGACAGCCCAGGATCGCGCGGCGTGACCAGCGTGACCCCGCCGATGCCGGCCAGCCCGTCCTTGAGCCGGGTGGCCAGCTCGCGGACCCGGCCGGCGACCCGGTCGCGGCCGATGCTGTCGTGGAGCTGCAAGGCCTCCGCGAGCGCCCAGCGGTGCTCGAAGCTGTGGTAGCCGCCCGGGGTGGCCGCCGGGCCGGGCGGGATCGGGACCCGGCCGGCGGTCAGCCAGCTCGTGATGCCGCGCGGGTCGAACGTCGGCACGCTCGGTGTGTAGCCGGCCCAGCCGCGGGTGGAACCCCAGATCAGGCCGGTGCCGCGCGGGCCGTGCAGCCACTTGTGCGTGCCCGAGACGAGGAAGTCGCAGCCCAGGGCCGCCGGTGTCGCGTCGACCGCCCCGAAGCCGTGCACGCCGTCGACGCAGAGCAGGACGTCCCGACCCGTCAGCGCGTCGGCGATCTCGCGGATCGGCATGCGTACGCCGGTGCTCGAATGCACCCAGGTCACGGCGACGACCCTGGTCCTGGGCTGGAGCGCGGCGGTCAGCTTGCCGACGATCTCGTCGACGCTGGCGCTGGCCGGGTCGGCGTAGACCGCGACCTGGCGCACCGCGACGCCGTCGCGCTCGGCGCGCAGCCGCAGGGCCTCGTGGGTCGCGTAAAAGTCGTGCGTGGTCGTCAGCACCTCGTCGCCGCTGCTCAGGCGCAACCCGCTGTAGAGCAGGCCGAGGCCCATGGTTGTCGAGTCGGTGAACGCGACCCCGTCGGCGCCGGTGCCGAGGTAGCGCATCGCCGCGCCGGCCACCCGGCCCTCCTCGATCGCCTCGTTGGCGTGCAGGTAGCCGATCGGGTCGCGGTCGAAGCCCGCCCGATGCCGCTCGATCGCCGCCCGCACGGGCGCGGGGTGCGGCGCGAAGACGAACGTGGACAGGTGCGCGACGGCGGGGTCGAGGGCGAACTGGGCGCGGACGCTGGCCCAGTCGCGCGGGTCGAACGTCGGCGCCTGGGTGTCCGCACCTTCACATGCCGCGACGCCGAGCAGGCCGACCGCGGCGGTGGCTCCCAGGAGTCCCCGGCGGCTCAGCTGTGCCATGCGACACAGTGAACACCGTCGAGGTCACACCCGGGTCACTCGGTCTGGACCTCGGTGTACGGCGTGAGGTCCGGTCGCTTCGCGGTGATCAGGTCGCCCGACGAGCGGCCGGTCAGCCGCCGCTTGATCCACGGTGCCAGGTGCCGGCCGGCCCAGCGGGCGTCGGCCGCGCGGGCGGCGAGCCAGCGCCCCGCCGGCAGCCACTCGGGCGGGACCATCCACTGCGGATCCGACTGCACGCCCAGGGCGGTGAGCACGTGACCGGCGACCCGGCGATGCCCGGCAGCCGACAGGTGCAGGCGGTCCGGGCCCCACATGACCGGGTTGCGGAACTCGTCGTCGGCGAACAGGTCGATGAGGTGGGCGCCGTGGCGGTCGGCGGTCTCGCCGACGGCCTGGTTGAGCATCGCCGCCCGCGGGCCGATGATCCGCTGGCCGGGCAGGCGGGCGGTGACGTCGGCGAACCGGAACACCACGACGTCGGCGCCGGTCCCGCGCAACTCCCCGACGACCGTGTCGAAGCGGGCCATCAGCGTGGCCGGGTCGAACGAGCGCCGCAGCACGTCGTTGCCGCCCGCGGCGAAACTGATCAGATCGGGCCGCATCGCCACGGCGGCCGGCACCTGCTCGGCGACGACGTTGGGGAACAGCCGGCCACGGATGGCGAGGTTGGCGTAGCGGAAGTCGGGCCGGTCGGCGGCCAGGCGGGCCGCGACCAGATCGGCCCAGCCGCGGTACGTGCCGTCCGGGTACGGATCGTCCATTCCCTCGGTGAAGCTGTCGCCGATCGCTACATAGGTACCCCAACGCACGTGCCGCATTGTGGCACTGGGGACCTTGAACGCCACCCGTCCGTGTCAGAAACATCACTGCATCATGCAGGTAACAAACTGGGTCGACGGTGCCGTTTCGGCGGGCCTACGCTGCCCGAATGCTGCTCCGCATGACCACGCTGTTCCTCCGCACCTTGCGCGAGGATCCGGCGGATGCCGAGGTCGCGAGCCACCGCCTGCTGCTGCGGGCCGGATACGTCCGGCGGGCCGCGCCGGGTGGCTTCACCTGGCTGCCGCTCGGCAAGCTGCTGGTCGACCGGGTCACCGACCTGGTCCGCGCCGAGCTGGCCGCCGTGGGTGCGCAGGAGGTGCAGTTCCCGGCGCTGCTGCCGCGGGAGCCCTACGAGACGAGCGGGCGGTGGACCGAGTACGGCGACGGGATCTTCCGGCTGGCCGACCGGCGCGGCGCGGAATACCTGCTGGCACCGACGCACGAGGAGATGTTCGCGCTGCTCGTGCGCGACCTGTGCGGCTCCTATCGGGACTTTCCGGTGCTGCTCTACCAGGTGCAGACGAAGTTCCGGGATGAGGCGCGGCCCCGGGCCGGGTTGCTGCGGGGGCGCGAGTTCCTGATGAAGGACGCGTACTCGTTCGACCTCACCGACGCCGGGCTCGACGCCTCTTACGCGACCATGCGCGGCGCGTACCAGCGGATCTTCGATCGGCTCGGGATGAGCTATGCCATCGTCAAGGCGTCGTCGGGGCTGATGGGTGGGTCGGCGTCCGAGGAGTTCCTGGCCACGACACCCGTGGGCGAGGACACCTATGTGGCGTGCGCCTCCTGTGGCTACGCGGCCAACGTGGAGGCGGTGGTGACGCCGCCTGGTGTGGCTGTCGATCCGGCGCTGCAGCCGGCGGCGTCCACGCACGACACGCCGGACACGCCGACCATCGAGTCGCTGGTGGCGCTGGCCAACGCGCGGGAGCTGGGCGGACGCTCCGATTGGACGGCGGCCGACACGCTCAAGAACGTCGTCGTCACGGTCACGCCGCCCGGTGGCAAGGGTGCGCCGCTGGTGATCGGGGTGCCCGGTGACCGGGAGGTCGACCTCAAGCGGCTGGCCGCGGCGGTCGAGCCGGCCACGGTGGAGCTGTTCGACGACTGGGCCGCGTACCCGGCGCTGGTCCGGGGTTATATCGGTCCGCAGGTGCTGGCCGGGCTCGGCATCCGGTATCTCGTCGATCCACGGGTGGCGGTCGGCACGGCCTGGTTGACCGGTGCGAACGCGCTCGGGCGGCATGCGGTCTCGGTGACCCATGGGCGCGACTTCGTCGCGGACGGCACGATCGAGGCGGCGGCGGTGCACGAGGGCGATCCGTGCCCGGAGTGTGGTGCGGGCACGTTGACCATGCGGCGGGGCATTGAGATCGGGCACATCTTCCAGCTCGGGCGGCGGTTCACCGACGCGTTCGGGGTCGACGCGCTGGGTGCCGACGGCAAGCCGGTGCGGCCGACGATGGGCTCGTACGGCATCGGGATCTCCCGGGCCGTCGCAGCGATCGCTGAACAGCACCACGACTCGCGGGGGCTGGTCTGGCCGGCCGCGGTGGCGCCGGTCGACGTGCACGTGGTCGCGGCGGGCAAGGGTGAGCAGGTGGCGGGGGCGCTGGAGTTGGGTGCGCGGCTGTCGCGGTCGGGCCTGCGCGTGCTGGTCGACGACCGTCCTGTCTCGCCCGGGGTCAAGTTCACCGACGCGGAGCTGCTGGGCATGCCGGTGGCCGTCGTGGTCGGCCGTCGTTTCGGTGAGGGCGTGGTCGAGGTGCGGTCCCGGGCGACCGGATCGCGGGTCGAGATGTCCGTCGAGGAGGTTGCTGACGCGATTGCGACTGGCAGAGCTATTTCCGGCGTACCGTCGGCTTAGCTGAGCGGGCCTGGGGTACCGCTGGTGTCACGAGGGGGAGCGGGGAGGCGTCGTGGCCATTGTGCGAGTCGCGGACGTGATGACAAAGCGGATCGTGTACCTGCCGTCGGAGACCCCGCTCGACGAGGCGGCCCGGGCGATGGCTGAAGCCGACATCGGTGACGTGGTGGTGACCGAGGGCGCCAACCTGGCTGGGATGGTCACCGACCGCGACATCGTGACGCGGTCGGTCGCGACCAACAAGAAGCCGTCGTCGGTGACGCTGGGCGAGGTGGCGGTGCGGGAGATCGTCATCATCGAGCAGTCGTCGACGCTGAAGGAGGCGGCCGACCTGATGCGGCAGCGTGCGGTGCGCCGGGTCCTGGTCGCGGATGCCGATCGGCAGTTGGTGGGGATCATCGCGCTGGGTGATCTGGCGCTGGTCCATGAGACAGCGGTCACGGCGCAGCGCAGCTAGCTGGCCGGCGGGCTGTCTTCGCGCACGGCGGCGGCTCGACGCGGGTCGATCGGCCGGAGAGGCTCTAATCTTGAGAGATGCCGCCCAAGCTGGCCGAGATCGTCGAGGAGTTCCGCACCGCGCCACGTGACGTGGTGCTGGAGATGCTGCTCGAATTCTCGGACGCCGTGCCGCCGCTGCCCCCTGAGATGGCGGGGCACGCCGGGATGGAGCCTGTGCCCGAGTGCCAGACGCCGTTCTTCCTCAAGGCCACCGTCGCCGCGGACAAGACCGTGACGGCGTGGTTCGACTGCCCGCCCGAGGCGCCGACGACACGGGCGTTCGCGGGCATCCTGGCCGAGGGGCTGTCGGGGGCGAGTGCTGACGAGGTGCTGTCCGTACCCGACGATCTTTATCAGCAGATGGGTCTGGCACACGCGATCAGTCCGCTGCGGGTCCGCGGCGGCGGCGCGATTCTGGCGCGGCTCAAGCGGCAGGTGCGGGAACAGACTTCCTGAGCGGCGGGTTGCCGTTGGCGTGGAAATCGAAATCTACGCCGATGTCGTCTGCCCCTGGTGCTACATCGGCAAGCACCGGTTCGAGAAGGCGCTCGCGTCCTATGCCGGGGACGTGACCGTCCGGTACCGGCCCTTCCAGCTCGACCCCTCCCCCGTAACCCGTCCGGAGCCGACCGTCGAGGCGCTGGCCCGCAAGTTCGGCGGCCCGGAGCGCGCCCGGCAGATCACGGAGCAGACGGCGCAGACCGCGGCCCGTGACGGCCTGGAGATCAATTTCGCGAAGTCGCTGACGGCCAACACCTTCGACGCGCACCGGCTGGTCCGGCTGGCCGACCAGGTGGGCAAGTCGGGCGAGCTGGTCGAGGCGCTTTATCAGGCGCACTTCGTCGACGGCGTGGACGTGGGC
Organism: Asanoa sp. NPDC050611; assembly: GCF_040654855.1. NCBI lineage: Bacteria > Bacillati > Actinomycetota > Actinomycetes > Micromonosporales > Micromonosporaceae > Asanoa > Asanoa sp. NPDC050611. The sequence goes on along the minus strand of NZ_JBFAIU010000006.1, from coordinate 10,407 downwards.
TCGCACGCCGAGTTGGCGCGGCTGGCGGGCACGGTCGGCCTCGACTCGACGGAGGCGGCGGCTTACCTGTCGTCGGGCGAAGGCACGGACGAGGTGCGTGCGGCGCTGGCCGAGGCACGCGACCTCGGCATCACCGCGGTGCCGATGTTCGTCTTCGCCGGGAAGTACGGTGTGAGCGGCGCTCAGGAATCAGAGACGCTGCTGCAGGTCCTGGCCGAGGTGGAGAAGCGCGAGGCTAGTTGATCTTCGTGTTCCACGTGGAACATCAACGGGCAAGGTCCTCGACGACCTGCGCGTTGGGCAGCAACGGCAACGCGGCACCCGGCAGCTCGATCTTGCTGTGCCGCACGCCGGACCCGATAATCACCCGCGCCGTGCCAGCGACGCGGGCGTCGACCAGGACCGGCCAGTCAGCGGGCAACCCGATCGGCGTGATGCCGCCGTACTCCATCCCGGTCAAGGCGACCGCCTCGTCCATGGGGGCGAAGCTCGCCTTCCGCACGTCGAGCATCTTCCGCACAACGCCGTTGACATCGGCGCGAGTGGTCGCCAACACCAGGCAGGCGGCGTAGCGCACGTCCCCACCCCGCTTACCGGCCACGATGACGCAGTTGGCGGAAACATCAAGGCCGACGTCGTACGCCTCGCAGAAGGCGGCGGTGTCGGCCAACTCCGCGTCGATCGGCGCGACGAGGACGTCGTCAACAGCCACAGCGGCGGCGTCGGGCCAGCGATCGAGTGCCTCGATAACAGGCTTGGCCAGCAGATCCACCCGGCCCAGAGCCGGCTCAGTCTTCAGCGTTCCCAACACACCGCCGATCCTGCCACGAAGCGCCAGCTATGCCCGCCCCCCGACCACCCGAAGCCGTAGCCAAGCGCCGGCCCGTGGGGAAGGGTTCCTGGCTTGATCAGCGCCATTTGAGTCTTGGCGGGCTGATCACTGCCCCGCGCGTGTCTCCGCAGGCGGTCGCGGGGCAGTTCACGCTTCGCCCGGCGAACGCAACCCGACCTCGTCGTGCCCGAGGCGATGAATGGTAGGCGCGCCGCAACGGCATCGAGTGCCCGGCGGTTAACGCGACACCCATGTGGGCGGCGCCGTTGCTGAACAAGTGGCAATCACCCCCCACTTGCCGCGACATGACCTTGACGAGGGTGGCCGACGACGCCCGCATCTGCCGCGCTCACTTGCCGCTATGAACCGCGGGGGCAGGACGCCACCTGCACACAAGGCAGGCCGCAGTTGCCGCGAAGCCGCACACCGTGGTTGCCGCAACCCCCCACAGCGCAACGCGCGGTCCAACCCCCGGCCAGAGAGCGCGTGTCGGCCAGGTCGGAGCTTCCCCACGGCGCCAGCCAGCCGCCGGGTGCCGGTGCGACGTTGCCGGCGCTGGTGCCCCGCGGCCGTGCATCGGGTTGGTCCTGGTTCTGTCCCATGCCGCGTCGACGAGGGCCAGTCGCTGCACTGGGGCTCGCGAAGCGTGCCACCCCACATCGCCGCGCCCCGTCCAACCGCACGGTCGCGCGCCGTTGCCGCAACGCCTCCCCCACTAGCACAGCCGGCCGGTACACCTCCCGCACTGACCGCGGCGCCACATCACCTCCCGCACTGACCGCAGTGCCGCACCACCTCCCGCAGTAGACGCCCGCGCCGGAACACCTCCCGCACTGACCGCGGTCGCCGCAAGGCATCGCGCTGAACGCGGTCGCCGCACGACGTCGCGCACTGGGCGCCGCGCGCCGCAACGCCTCCCGCGGTGGGCGCGGTCTCCACAACACCGCCAGCAGTAGGGGCCACCGCGCCACGACAACCTCCCCGCACCGACCGCTGTCGCCGTGCCTCGCGCAGTCGGCGCCGCCGCGCCACAACAACTCCCGCACTGAGCGCGGTGCCACAACACCTCGCGCACTGGGCACCACGCGCCGCGACGCCTGCCGCGGTGGGCGCGGTCGCCGCACCACCTCCCGCGCTGAGCGCGCGGCTTGCACCAGATCGCGCCGTGGGCGCCGCGCGCCACAGCAACTCCCGCGGAGTAGGCGCTGCGCGCCGCAGCGCCTCCCGCAGTCAGCAACGGTCGCCACAACAACTCGTGCGTTAGGCGCTGCGCGCCGCAGCACCTCCCGCAGTCGGCGCGGCCGCCGCGCCACCGCCCGCAGTAGGCGTTCCGCCGCGCCGCCTCCCGCGGTGGGCAGGGTCGCCGCAACACCTCCCGCGCTGAGCGCAGGGCCGCACTAGGTCGCGCATTGGGCGCCGCGCGCCACAACGCCTGCCGTAGTGGTCGCGGTCGCCGCCCACCTCCCGCAGTAGGTGCGATCGCCGCAATCCCACGGGCGGAGAGTAGTTGGCGTCACAGCTGTCGACGATCGCGGTTGCACGACCCACCGGACGCTTCCATCGCGGAAGTCCCCAACAAGATCAACCAGCGATCGGTCGGGACAGGCAGACTGTGGTTGCCGCGCACACCCACCGGGCAGAGCGCGCTCGCCGCGACTCCGCCCAGGCACGACAGGGTCCCGCAGCCGGCGCCCGGCACGGCAGTTGCCGCAACGGCCGGCCAGTGTGGTGGTGGGCGACGCGCCCAAGAACCGGTTGGCTGCTCGGCCTCCGACTAAGAGGCCTCAGTCGGCAGCCTGCTGTTGGTCGAAACGCTCTTCAACCCCACCACGAGGCGCAATCGGGGAGCAGATCGCCTGCTGCCCGGACTGAGGGAGCAGAGCTCGAGCCCGACCCACGCGCAGGTGGCCGCGTGGCTGAGTGTGGGTCCGTCTAAAGGGCGCGAGCCCGGACCGCAAGTCGGCCATCCCGACCTGTTCACGCTCGTCCATGTCCGGCACTCCAGCCGGTACGCTGCGCGCGTGGGCTATGACCTTCTGTTCATGCGCCGGCAGCCGGGGCAAACCTGGGACGAGGCGCTCGAAGTCGCCGAGGACTACCAGGACTTCGGTGCCGGGCCCGACGAACAGGTCTGGCAGCGCGTCACGAAGCGGGCCAAGCTGCTGCTGGGCGACCTCGTCACCACGCTCAGCGACGACAACGGACAGCTCACCCACGAAGGCACCGGCATACAGCTCATCCTCTGCGCCGACTCCGCCGAGATGACGGTCCCCGACAGCGCCACCGCCGTACTCCGGACCATGTTTCTCCTCGGTCAGGTCGTCGAGGAGGAGACCGGGCTCCAGGGGTACGACCCGCAGGCCGGCCAGCCCATTCGCGAAGCCGCCGCCGACCTTGATCTCGGTGCCGCGTCCTTCGAGATGGTCGCTCGCGTACTCAGCAAGCCCAGCTAGGGCGCCTCGATCTGCCACCGCTTCGCCAGCTGGCGGCGGCCCTCGTCCGTGATCCGGAGTGCGCGGCCGCCCGGTGCGCGCCGCACGAACCAACCCTCCGCCAACGCGTGCGTGCACACCGCCGCGCCCAGTGCGCCCGCCAGATGCGGCCGCCGCTCCGTGAAGTCCAGGCATGAGCGCGCGAAGGAACGCCGTGTCGACCGCGCCCCCGCCACGTCCACGCCGGCGTCGGCCAGCGCCGAAGCGCCCGCCGGCGTCAGGACGAAACCGTCACCGCCGGCGACCAGCAGACCATCCGCCACGAACGCGTCGACCAGGGCCACCGCGACCACGCCGGCTAGGTGGTCGTAGCACGTGCGGGCCAAGGTCATCGCTTCGTCGGTGCGCGACTGGCGTAGCGACCGCACCGGCCGCGGCGGGCTGATCGCGCCCAGTGCCTCCAGCGCGTGCGCCACATCGGCCGAGGCCAGCCGGAAGTACCGGTGCCGGCCGCTGTGCGTGACCTCCACCAAACCGCCGGAGACCAGCTGGGCCAGGTGCCCGCTCGCCGTCGACGGGCGGACCCGGGCCGCGCGGGCCAGTTCGCCCGCCGCCAACGCCGAGCCGGACAGGAGCGCGTCGAGCATCGCCGCCCGGGCCGGCTCCGCGATCAGCCGGGCGACCGCCGCGAGGTCTACGTCGGTGGTCATCGCCCAACGGTAGGCCCGCGACAGTTCGGGCGGCACCGAAGCGTCCCGCGCCTACGGTCGCTGCATGATCACCGAACTGATCCAGGAGTCCGTCGACGACGTGCTGGCCCGGGCCGCCACCTGGCTCGGCTGGGACGGGACGCCCGTCTACCGGGACGGCAATGCCTGGACCCCGCACAAGGCGATTCGCCGCGTCGCCGACCACCTGCTCGACCACCTCGCGGAGATCGACTGTCGCGTCGCCGGGCTGCCGACGATCCCCGACGAGTGGCACGGCCGCACGGTCACGACCCACGCCGACTTCGCCCGGTTCACCGAGACCGACCTCGACGAGGCGCGCAGCCGGCTGACGAGGCTCGCCGCCTGCTACCGGGCCCGGCTCCAGCACATCGACCCGCAGACCCTCGACGAGAAACCACAGGACGGCGCCTGGTCACTGCGCGAGGTGATCGAGCACGTCGCGAACGTCACCTACTACGCCCGCATGCTCGACCAGGCCGAAGCGAGCTAGCTCGGTGCCTCCGACGGCGCATCAGCATCCCCATCACCAGACGGCGACGGCGTCGGCGAAGGGCTCGGCGGCGTCGGAGAGGGCGTAGCTGACGGCGGCGGCGTGGTCACCCGCGGCGACGGCGGCCGGGTAGGAGTAGCGCTCGGCGAAGGGCGGTGCGTCGTCGTTGAAGGCGACGGCGTCGTGGTCGGCGGACGAGTCGAGCGCTCCTCGCGCTGCTCCGACCCCGCCGGCCGCCCCGGCTGCTCCGTCGACTGCGCCGGGTCAGGCCGCAGCAGAAGATAGAAGACGAACGCCACGACGAAGACCAGCCCGAGTACGACCGTCGACAGCCGCACCTTCCCCAACAGCCGGCGGCTCACGAGGCCGCCATCGGCTCGGCGGTGTCCACGGCCGCGGCGACCCGGATGCCCTCGTGCTGGAACGCCAGAGCCACCCGCGACCGCAGTTCACGCCCCACGTCGAACTGCTTCCCGGGCAACGTCCGGGCCACGATCCGCAGATGCACCGAGTCGACCTCGAGGCTCTGCACACCCAGCACGGTCGGCGCGTCCAGCAGCATCTGGCCGAGGTCCGGGTCCTCGACCGCCGCCGCGGTGACCTCCTGCAGGATCTCGCGCGCCCGGGTCAGGTCGACCGAGGCCGGCACCGGCACGTCGACGACCGCCCGCGCCCAGTCCCGCGACATGTTGATGACCTGGACGATCTGGCCGTTGGGCACAATCACGACCTCGCCCTGGAGCGTTCGCAGCCGCGTGATCCGCAGCGTGACCTCCTCGACCGTGCCGGTCACGCCGGCCTCCGAGCCCAGCGTGCCGATCCGGATCACGTCACCGAACCCGTACTGCCGCTCGAAGATGATGAACGTCCCGGCCAGGATGTCCTGCACGATCCGCTGGGCGCCGAAGCCGAGCGCGACACCGAGCACCGCCGCGGGCGCGACCAGGCCGGTGATCGGGATGCCGAGGCGCGAGAGCACCAGCACGGCCGCGATCGAGTAGATCATCACGATGACGACCCAGGTCAGGCCCTGCGTGACGACGTGGCGGTGCTTGGCCGCCTCGTCCGCGATCTGCTCGTTGCCGGCCGGCCGGGCGTCGATGCGCTGGTAGATGCGGCCGCTGATCCAGCGAGCCAGACGCGACAGCAGGATCGCGCCGGTGACGAAGAGGACGATCTCCAGACCACTGCCGCGGAGCCAGTCGGTCAGGTCGTCCAAAGGAGCCATCGCCACCACCATGGCAACCCATCCTGACACGGGCGCCGCGGCCTCGCACCAGCCGAGCGGCCGGATCGGGCGCGGCGAGAATCACACGATTCGGACGTGTGGCCGCCGACGGAGCCGCACACCGAAGGCCACGGCGACGACTGCGAGGAGTAGTCCCGCGGTCACCGCGCCGTGCAGCAGCCCGCGATCGAGGTAGCCCGCCGACGTGTGGTCGATCGCGTACGTGCCGATCTCCCGGCTGTACCAGAACGGCAGCAAGCGGGCCGCGTTGCCGGCCGGGTCGAGGATCATCTGCAGCCCGACGACCGTGAGCAGCACGAGCATGCCTTCGAGGTCGCGGGGCAGCAGCGCGCTGACCGCGAGCCCGAACAGCGGCGCCACGAGCACGCCGATCAGCATGATCACCGCGATCGCGCCGTACCGCACGTCGTGCTGGTCGAACCTGATCAGCAGGAAGTACGGCGCCGACAGCCCCAACCCGAGTGCCCAGAGCGCCGCCAGCCGACCGAGGAACAGGTCGTGCGTCCGGTAGCCGGACAGCCGCAGCCGCGGTTCGAGCGACCGCGCCGCCGAGCCCACGAACAGCGCCGCCGTGCTCAACGCCCAGCTCAACCCGAGGCACACGAACCGGATCGACTGGCCGAGATGGTCGCCGCGGCGGGCGAGATAGAAGGCCAGGGGCAGGACGAGCAGCATCAGGAGTACGCCACGCCGCCGCGCCGTCTCGCGCAGCGTCATCTCCGCGACCGTCAGGGTCCGGGTCATGCCGCCACCCCCGTGTCGCCGGCCGACAGGTCGAGCACGACGTCGACCCGGTCGAGCTGGTTGAGCAGGTGCGTGACCACCACGACCGCCCGCCCGGCGTCGCGCCAGCGCCACACCTCGTGCCAGAAGTCGAGATAGGTGCCGCGGTCGAAGCCCTGGTACGGCTCGTCGAGCAGCAGGATGTCGGGGTCGCCGAGCCCGGCGAGCACCAGGTTGAGCTTCTGCCGCGTGCCGCCCGACAGCTGCCGCGCCTGCTCGTCGCCCGGCGCCCAGTCGAGGGCGGCCGCCTGCCGGGCACCGTCGCGGGCCGCCGCACCGCGCGGCACACCCCGGCCCGCGCCGATCAGCGCGAAGTGCTCGTCGGCGCGGAGGAAGTCGGCGGTCCCGCCCGCCTGCGGGCAGTAGCCGACCGTCCCGTGCAGCTCGACCCGACCGCCGTCCGCACCGGTCAGCCCGGCGCAGATCCGCAGGAACGTCGACTTGCCGGAGCCGTTGGCGCCCACGATCGCGGCGACCTGGCCGGCGTGCACGGCCAGCGAGACGCCGGAGAGCACGGTGCGTCGCCCGTACCGCTTGACGATGTCGATCGCCCGCAACCGCACCGGGCCGACGGCCGCGCGCGCCGGGCCGACCGGGCCGCCCACGCTGTCCGCGACCGCCGCCGCGTACGCGGCCGGCGGACCGAACGCCCGCAGCGGCGGCTCGCCGCTGTCGCGCAGGTGCCCGGCCGCCTCGGCGACCACGTGCCCCGCCAGGTCCGGCCCGACGCCGTGCCGCCGGAGCTCATCGGTGAGTGCGGCCAGCCAGATCTCGTATCTCACCGCGCCGTCCTTTCCTGGAGTATCGCGCCGACCCCGCCGGCGAACGCCGCCCACTGGCCCGAGGCCTCGGAGAGCACCGCCCGCCCGGCGGGGCTGACCTGGTAGTACTTGCGGGCCGGGCCGCCGCCGCCCTCACGCCAGTAGACGGTCACCAGGCCGGAGCGCTGCAACCGCAACAGCACGGGATAGAGCGTGCCGCCCTGGATCGCGCCGAGCCCGGCGGACTGCAGCGACTGGGCCAGCTCGTAGCCGTAGGAGTCGCCGCGCGCGAGCAGCCCGAGGACGCACAGGTCGAGCACGCCCCGTAGCCACTGCGCCCGGCGATCCTGATCCATGGTCGAGCACGCTAGCACGGCTATCTAGATAGCGGAACCATCTAGCTACGGCGCGGCCAGTGCTTCCGTCGGCGCGAGCCGGGCGGCGCGCACGGCCGGATAGAGCCCCGCGATCGCACCGATCAACAGGGTCGCCGCGACGGCGCCGAGCGAGGCCCACGCCGGCACGACCGCGGGCCAACCCTGGGTCACCGCGTACGCCGTGGTCACGCCGATGCCGAGCAGCACGCCGCCGATCCCGCCGAGCGCGCAGAGCAGCAGCGACTCGGCGAGGAACTGCGTCCGGATCTGCCCCCGGGTGGCGCCGAGCGAGCGGCGCAGCCCGATCTCACCCCGCCGCTCGAGCACCGAGATGACCATCGTGTTCGCCACGCCCACGCCGCCGACCAGCAACGCCACCGCGCCGAGGCCCAGCAGCAGCCCGGTGAACGCGTCGTCGGCGGCCCGGCCCGCGGCCAGCGCGTCCGAGGGCCGCGACACCTCGACCTCCGCCGGCGACTCCGGGTTGGCGGTGTTGGCCAGCACCGCCGCCACCGCTTCCACGGACGCCTCGTCGGCCCGCGTGTAGATGGTCGTCGCGTGCCCGTCGAAACCCAGGTAGTCGGTCGCCGCCGACCAGCCGACCAGCGCCGACGTGTCCAGCTCCGGCGCGAGCGGCACCGGATCCAGCACGCCGACCACGGTGAACCAGGCGTCGCCCAGCCAGACCGGCTGCCCGACGGACGCACCCAGCCGGTCAGCCGCAACGCGGCCCAGCACCACCGCCGGGTACCGCGCGGTCCCCGCGTTGAGCCACCCGCCGCGGGCCACCGTCGCCCCGACCGTCGCCGGCAGGTCGAGATAGCTGGCGACCACCGCGATGCTGCCGTTCTCGGCGGCCGGGACGCGATCGGTGCGGTAGACCTTCGCGTCCACCCGGCCGGTGGCACTGACCGAGGTCACGGGCCCGATCCGCCGCACCATCGCGACCGCCTCGTCCGGCAGCGTCGCGGGCTCGTCGGCGAACAGCTTGTTGCCGGGGCCGACCGTCAGCAGGTTGGTGCCGAGCTGGTCGAGCGTGCGCTGCAACTCGGCCCGCGACGAGGCGGACACACCGACGACCGCGGTCATCGCCGCGATGCCGATCGCGATCCCGAGCGCGGCGAGCACGGCCCGCAACGGCCGGGAACGCAAGCCGGTGGCGCCGAGCCGGGCGACGTCCGTGAGGCGGAGCCGAGGCTCAGTTCGCATGGCTCACCGTCCGGCCGTCGCGGATCTCGACCCGGCGCGGCAACCGCGCCGCGATCTCCCGGTCGTGCGTGATCACGATGATCGTGGTGCCGGCCGCGTTCAGCCCGCGGAGCAGCTCGAGCACCGCCGCACCCGACGCCGAGTCGAGGTTGCCGGTCGGTTCGTCGGCGAGCAGCAGATCCGGGTCACCGACCACCGCCCGGGCGATCGCGACCCGCTGCCGCTCCCCGCCGGAGAGCTCGTGCGGCCGGTGCCGGAGACGGTGCGCGAGCCCGACCGTGGTCAGCGCCGCCCGGGCCCGGTCGAGCCGCACCGATCGGCGTACGCCCGCGTAGAGCAGCCCGTCGGCGACCGCGTCCAGTGCCGGCACGCCGGGTGCCAGGTGGAACTGCTGGAAGACGAACCCGATCCGGCTGGCCCGCAGGGCGCTGAGCCGGCGGTCGGTGAGCCGGGCGATGTCGTGGCCCGCGATCTCGACGGTCCCGGACGTCGGCCGGTCCAGCGTGCCGACCAGGTGCAGCACGGTCGACTTGCCCGAGCCGGAGGGCCCGACGATCGCGACCAGCTCGCCCGCCTCGACGGAGAGCGAGATGCCGTCGACGGCGACGACCCCGCCCGGGTACACCTTGCGCACGTCGCGCAGCGCCACCAGCGTCATGACGGCATCCCCACGGCCATCCCCTCGGCGACGCCCGCGCCGCTGACCTCGACCCGGCCGCTCGCGAACAGCCCGGTCTCGACCGCGACGAAGTGGCTGGTGGCGCCGTCGAGCACCTGCAGGCCGTAGCCGCCCTCGGCCAGCGCGACCAGGGCGGCGACCGGAACGGTCAGGACGTCCGCGCGACTCTCCGCGGTCAGCTCCACGTCGACCGGCGCCTCACGAAGGTCACCGAGCGCCTTCTCGTCGGCGACCGTGACGGTCACCTCGACCGTGGGTTCGGCGTCGGGCTGGGCGGCGGTCGCGACCGCGCCGACCGTGGCGACCTTGCCCCGCGCGGTCTTCCCGTCGGGGAGCTGGATCGTCGCCGCCGCGCCGGCCACCGCGAGGTCGCGGTCCGCCACCGGCAGGTCGATCGTGACGAGCCGCCGGGTGCCGGTGTAGCTGAGCACCGCGCCGCCGGCCGGCGCGCCGACCTCGGCATTGTGCGCGGCGACCCGGATCGGCCCGGGCGCGTACGCGACGAGCGTCGCGGTGACGGTCCCGGTGACCGGGGCGCCGAGGTCCTCCTGCCAGGAACGGACGGCGGACGCCGTCGCAGACGTGTAGTCGTCGTCGACGGTGAACCCGTCGTACCCCAGCGCCGCCAGGTTCTGCTCGAACTGCCGCACGTCGGCGCCCTCGACGCCCGACGCGAGCGGCCGGTACACCGGCAACGGGCCGTAGAGCAGCACCACCGGATCCCCGTCGACCCGGTAGATCGGCTTGCCCCGGGTCACCGTCGCGCCCTCGGCGGCCAGCCAGGTGACCATCCCGCCGGCGCCGCGCAGTGCGACCGGGTCGCCGTAGCCGAGCCGGCCGTCGACCTCGTCGGTGGCGACCAGC
>NZ_JBFAIU010000005.1:0-71213 GCF_040654855.1 Asanoa sp. NPDC050611 | reverse complement strand
CCACCCACGCATCACCCGCCGACGAGGGTGATGCGTATCTGGAAGCAGAGCAAAGCCCCGCAAAAGAAACCCCGGCGGACCCGGCAGCGAAGCGCAGCGAGCGGTGTCCGGCGGGAGCGACGGTCGCGCCCCAGGCGAGCCCGGGACAGCATCGTGCTCTTGATCTAGCGCTGGGCGCCGATCAATAAGCTCCCTTGCGGGCCAGGACGACGCCGATGGTGCGCCAGAGGATGCTCAGGTCGTAGGCCAGGGACCAGTTGTCGACGTAGTAGAGGTCGAGGCGGACGGCTTCGTCCCAGGAGAGGTCCGAGCGGCCCGAGACCTGCCACAGGCCCGTGATGCCCGGGCGGACCAGCAGGCGGCGGCGGACGTCGCCGAGGAAGTCGCCGTCGTCCGCCGGGAGCGGGCGGGGGCCGACCAGCGACATCTCGCCCTTCAGGACGTTGATCAGCTGGGGCAGTTCGTCGAGCGAGCTCGCCCGCAGGAAGCGGCCGAACGGGAAGACGCGCGGGTCCTGCCGGATCTTGAAGAGCATGCCGTCGGTCTCGTTCTGGTCGACCAGGGCGGCCAGGCGGTCCTCGGCGTCGACGTACATGGTGCGGAACTTCCACACCCGGAACGTGCGGCCCTCGTGGCCCACCCGCGGCTGGCGGAAGAAGACCGGGCCCTTGTCGGAGATCTTGATGCCGATCGCGATCGCGGCGACGACCGGCAGGAGGATCACCAGGCCGACGACCGCCGCGACGCGGTCCATCATGTTCTTGGCGAGCAGGGCCGGCCCGGAGAGCGTCGGCTCTTCGACGTGCAGCAGCGGCAGGCCCTCGATGGGGCGGATGTGCACCCGCGGGCCGGCGATGTCGGTCAGCTGCGGCGCCACCACCAGGTCGACGCCGCTGCCTTCGAGCTGCCAGGCCAGCCGGCGCAGCTCGCCGGGCTCGGCGCTGGCCGAGCCGCACACCGCGATCGTGTCGGCGCCCAGCTCGCGGACCAGGCCGAGGACGTCGCGGCCGGCGTAGACCGGCACCGGGGTCTCGATGCCGCGGGCGGCCGCGTAGCCGTCGGTGATGTGGATGCCGACCGGCACCAGGCCCGCGGACGGGTTGCGGGTGACGGCGGTGAAGACCTCCAGCGCCTCGGGCAGCGTGCCGATCAGGATCATCCGCTGACCGGCCTGGCCGGCCCGGCGGCGCACGAGGTGCAGCGCCTGGCGGGCGAGGTAGCGGGCAATCAGGATGAGCAGCAAAGCGCCCAACAGGACGCTGCCGACCGTCATACGGGACAAATCGGTCTTGGTGGCGAAGACCAGGAACGAGACGCTGGCCGCGACCACGAGCGACGCCCGCGTGACGCGCTTGAACTCGTCGGTGCCCAGGCCGAGGTAGCGGCGGTCGTAGGCGCCGTTGGCCCACAGCGTGAACAGCCAGCCGCACGGCAGGAACACGTAGGCGATGAGCGCGAACAGCGTCGGCTGGTCCTGGAAGCCGGCCCGGGCCTTCTCGAACTCGGTGACCGCGATGTAGCTCGCGAGGACCGCCGCGGCGAAGTCGAGCACCAGCAGGATCAGGATGAAGGGGCGGTGCCACCGGGAAACCCGTCGGCGAGCCCGGGCCCAGGCCGAACGCGGCACGCCGTTGGGAGGCGGTGGCGGAGGCACCTGGATCTCGAAGCTGTCGACGTGGCGCACGACGCCGCCGCGGCCGTTGCTGGTCACCGGGCGCTCGAGGCTGGTCGTCACCTCACGCACGTCCTCCCGGGTAACGCGTGCCGCCCACTCGCCATACGGGCTCCGGTCGCCCACCGCATCAGTCTCCCATGTCAACGGTCACGAACCGTGGACGGAAGAAAGACATTACGCCCGGACCCGCCGGAGCGGTCGTCCCCGCGCCGTCGGTGCGGGACCGGGTCACTATACCGATTGTCGGGGCGGGCGGAAGAAGCGAGATGTGCGTCGAAAACGGTTCGTACGCAGGGCTTCCACGCGCTCACTCAGCGCACCAATCGGGACAGCCGTCGATCCGCGAGCGGCTTGCCGCCGGTCTGGCACGTCGGGCAGTACTGCAGGCTCGAGTCCGCGAACGAGACCTCACGCACCGTGTCGCCGCAGACCGGGCAGGGCAGGCCGGTGCGGGCGTGCACCTTCATCCCGGAGCGCTTCTCGCCCTTGAGCTCGGCGGCCTTCTGTCCCACGGACCGACTCACCGCGTCGTTGAGGACCGTCTGCGTCGTTTCGTACAACGTGGTCATCTGTGCGTCCGTCAGGCGGTCGCTCATCGCGAACGGCGAGAGCTTGGCGGCATGCAGGATCTCGTCGGAGTACGCGTTGCCGATGCCGGCCAGCACCGCCTGGTCCTTGAGCACGCCCTTGATCTGGCCCCGCCGGCTCTTGACGGCGCTCGCGAACGTGGCCTCGTCGGCGGAGAGCGGGTCAGGACCGAGCTTCGCGACACCGGGCACGAGGGCCGGATCGGTCACCAGGTAGGCGGCGAGGCGTTTCTGCGTGCCGGCCTCGGTGAGGTCGAAACCGGACCCGTCGTCGAGCCGCACCCGCACCGCGATAGGGCCTTTGCCCGGCTTGAGCGGCGCGGCGCCGGGGAACGAGTCGCGGTAGTGCAGCCAGCCGGCCCGGGACAGGTGCACGACCAGGTGGATGTCTCCCTCACCGGGCTGGCCTGAGGAGAAGGACACGTCGAGGAACTTGCCGTGCCGCCCCGCGCCGACGATCTCCTTGCCGGCGACCGCGGACGGCGGTGGGTCATAGGTCTTCAGCGCGCTGATGGCGCTCACTTCGAGCCGCTGGACCCGGTGACCGACGGCACGGTCACGCAGGTATGCGGCGAGTGCTTCCACCTCGGGCAGTTCGGGCACGTCGACAACGGTAGCCTGACCGAACCATGAAGGTCGTCGTCGCGCACAACAGATATCGCGAGGCCCAGCCCTCGGGCGAGAACACGATCGTCGATCAGGAGATCGACCAGCTCGCCGCGGCGGGTGTCGAGGTGCTGCCGTTCCTGCGCAGCTCCGACGAGATCCCCGACCTGTCGCCGGCGGCCAAGGCCCTGCTGCCGATCTCGCCGATCTACGCGCCGAAGGCCCAGCGGGACCTCGCCGACCTGATCCGGACGCACCGGCCGGACGTGCTGCACCTGCACAACCCGTACCCGCTGATCTCGCCGTGGATCGTCCGGACCGCGCACCGGTTCGGCCTGCCGGTGCTGCAGACGGTGCACAACTACCGCCAGGTGTGCGCGTCCGGTCTCTACTTCCGCGACGGCGGCATCTGCCACGACTGCCGGGGGCGCGGCTTCCCGCTGCCGGCGGTGCGGCACCGTTGCTACCGGGGCTCGACGGCGCAGAGCGCGCTGATGGCGACCACGCTCACGGTGCACCGGCCCACGTGGCGTTCGGTCGACGGCTACCTGGCGCTGACCGACGCGATCAAAGATCATTTGCTGGCGTACGGGATCCCGGCGGAGCGCATCACGGTCAAGCCGAACGCGATCCCGGACCCGGGCCCGCCGGCGCCCCTCGGTGACGGGTTCCTGTTCTTCTCCGGCCGGCTGTCCGAGGAGAAGGGCGTCCGGCTGCTGCTCGACGCGTGGCAGCGGCACCCGGACGGCGCCAACGGCCGGCTGCGCATCGCCGGCGACGGCGACCTGCGGCCGCTGGTCGAGTCGGTGGCCGATGCGCGCGGCGACGTCGAGTTCCTGGGGCGGCTGGACCGGTCGGGCATCGACGCCGCGCTGCGCGCCACGGCCGTGGTGCTGGCGACGCCGACGTGGCACGACGTCCTGCCGACCGTGGTGCTGGAGGCGCTGGCCGCCGGGCGGCCGGTGCTGGGGACGGCGCTGGGCGGGGTGCCCTACGAGGTGGGCGACGCCGGCTGGACCGTCGCGGCCGAGGCCGATGCGCTGGCGGCGGCGCTGCCGGTGGCCCGGGCTGAGGCGGCCGCGAAGGCGCCGCTGGCCCGGCTGCGCTACGAGCGCACGTTCCACCCCGACGTGGTCACGAAGCGCCTGCTCGACACCTACTCCGGGCTCGTCAGGAACGCAGCGCCGTCCGGCCGGTGAACGCGATGCTGGCGAGCAGGAAGCCGCCGTTGACGATCGTGAACGCGACCAGCAGGAACACGGTCCACTGTGGAACCAGCAGGAGCACGAGGCCGGCCAGGAAGACCACCGCGCCGTAGTCGCGGACCAGCTTCACCACCCGCACCGGCAGCGACGTCGAGGTGACCATGCTGCCCGCGTTCGGGCCCGCCTGCATCACCGAGGTGACCAGATTGACCATCCAGGTGCCGGCGAACAGGGCGACGAGCCAGGACGCCGTCGACGGGCGTTGGTCGACGGCTACCGCGGACAGCGCGGTGACCAGCGAGATCTGCACGGCCACGTCGCACAGCACGTCGATCCGCGCACCCGCCGGGCTGGTTCGCCCGGCGACCCGGGCGAGCTGGCCGTCGGCGCAGTCCAGAGCGTAGGCGAGCTGCCACCCGACCAGCGCGATCAGCCCGGCGACCCAGGTCGGCACGGTGGTCGACGCGAGCGCCACGACCGCGGCGGAGGTCGCCAGGCCGATCACGAGGCTGCCGGCGGTCAGCGCGGTCGGCGGGGCGCCCACGCGGTAGGCGGCCGCGGCGAACACCGCGCCCGCCCGCTGGCTCAGGGCCTCACTGAACAGCCCGCCGCCGCGGTTGACCCGGTAGAACTCGGCGGGTCGGGGTGTGGTGGTCTCAGCCTGCAAGGTCGCGGAGTGCATCGCGGTACCCCTCCAACCGGGCGTCGATCTCGGCGGGCGACAGAGCGAGGTGCTCGAGGACCGTGTATCGGTCCGGGCGGGTCGAAGGCGCGTACGCGACCGCCTCCGCGAACTGCGCGTCGGTGAGCCCGAGGTCGGCCGGGGTGGTCGCCAGGCCGTGCCGCCGCATGGAGGTCACCAGCTGGGCGAGCCGCTCCCGCTCGCCCCGCAGGTAGGTGCAGAACAGGGCCCCGAGCCCGCACTGCTCGCCGTGCGAGGCCAGGTCCGGGTACAGCGCGTCCAGGGCGTGCGAGATCTCGTGGCAGCCGCCGCTGACCGGCCGGGTGGTGCCGTGCACCGCGCTGGCCAGCCCGCCCATGATCAGGGCCTCGGCGAGTGTCGTCAGGAACCCGTCGTCGGTGATCTTGCCCGGATGGTTGACCAGGGCCTCGGCGCTGGACCGGGAGAGCGTCACGGCCAGCCCGTCGATCGGCTCGCCGCGTTCGCGGTGGGCCAACTCCCAGTCGGCCACCGCGTTGAGGTTCGACAGGGCGTCGCCGATGCCGGCCTGGGTCTGCCGGTCCGGCCCGTTCTCTACGAAGTCCAGGTCGACGATCACTGCGATCGGGATGTGCACGCCGTACGAGTTGTGCCGCCCGCCGTGGGTCAGGGACGCGGTCGGCGAGGCGATGCCGTCGTTGGCCAGGCTCGTCGCCACGGTGACCATCGGGATGCCGAACCGGGTGGCGGCGTACTTCGTGGTGTCGATGGTCCGGCCGCCGCCGATGCCGATGACCGCGTCGTAGGAGCGCCCGCGCAGCTGGTCGCCCAGCTCGACCGCCGCGTCCAGGGTGCCGCCGGCGGTGTGGAAGACGTCGGCGTTGCCGAGGCCGGGGCGGACCAGCTCGGCGATCCGGTCACCCTGGCCGGGCCCGACCACGACCGCCACGTCGCCGCCGCCGGAGATCCGCCGGTCGGCCAGCATCGAGCCGAGCTCGGCGACGGCACCGCGGCGGACCTCGATGGCCAGCGGCGTGGTGACGGTGCGGGCTAGTAGTGGCACGCGATCTCCCGGGCGCGGGCGAGGTCGGCGTGGTTGTCGACCTCGACCCAGGGGATGTCGCCGATGGTGGCCGCGCGGACCTCGCCGCCGCGGTCGGCGTACTCCTGGTAGCCGTCCTCGTAGTAGAGGCCCGGGTCGCGGCGCCACGTCGTCTCCAGCGCCTCGGCCACGCCCGCGGCCGCCGACGCCTCGATCAGCGTCGCGCCGATGTATTCGCCGAACGCCTCGGCCGGGTCCATCAGCTTGGTGATCCGGGTGAGCTGGCCGCCGGCGTCGAAGGTCGTCTTCATCTCCTCGTCGGCGAGCGTCTTCACGTCGTCGACGGCGAGCAGGACACCCGGGCCGCGGTTGCCGAGCAGCGTCTGCTCGACCGAGACCGGGTGCACGGTGTCGCCGTTGACCAGCAGCGCCCCGTCGGCGAACCGGTCCCGCGCGAGCCAGAGGGAGTAGGCGTTGTTCCACTCCTCGGCGCGGTCGTTGTGCACGAGGTCGAGCGTGACGCCGTAGCGGGACTCGAGGTCGGGCTTGCGCTTCTCGACGGTCTCCGCCGCGTAGCCGACCACGACCGCGATGTCGGTCAGCCCGACCGCGGCGAGGTTGCGCAGGGCTATGTCGAGGATGGTGGTCTCCCCGTCGACCGGCACGAGAGCCTTGGGCAGCGTGTCGGTATAGGGGCGCAGCCGCCGGCCAGCGCCGGCTGCGAGCACGAGGCCGATCATGCCGGCGCTTCCTCCAGGGGGTGCTGCAGGTGTACGGGAAGAAAACTCTTCCCGACTGGAGGATAGCGGTGCGGTAGTCCTACATCCCGATCTGGCGTAAAAGGGCGAAACCGCCTTCGACGATCTGGCGTACGAGGCCGTCGTCGACGCCGTTGTTCTCGTCGAGCACGTCGACCTCGTCCCGGGTGATCCACCGGAAGGCGGTGTGCTTGCCGGCTTCGAGGCGGGGCCGGGCGAGGTCGCCGTCGACCCGGATCAGGAAGTCGGTCTCCAGCCGCTCGAACCCGTCGTTGCCCAGGTAGCGGTGCTCGCCGATGGTGCCAAGCACGATCGACACCCGCCAGCCGGTCTCCTCGGTCACCTCGCGGTGCAGCGCCTCGTCGAGGCTCTCGCCCGGCTCGAGGTGGCCGCCGACGATGTCCCAGGTGTCGGGGAAGAGCTTGCGGGTGGGCGACCGGCGCTGGATGAACACGCGCCCGTCGTCATCGACGATCACGCCTGCCGCGCAGCGCAAGGGTTCGACGGACACGCACCGAATCTAGTCAGCGGGGTCCATCTCCGGCTAGGTTCCGGCGGCGTCCTCGCGCTGCGTACGCGGGGTGCCACGGCGTGCAGGGTCCGGGGGCGTCGCCTGCTCCAGGTGCGCCAGCACCTTGCCGGAGATCTTCGTCAGCGCCGCCAGGTCGGCCGGGTCGAGCAGGTCGACGAAGTGCCGGCGGACCGACGCCACGTGCAGCTTGGCCGCCGCCTGGATGGTGGTCCAGCCGGCGTCCGTGAGCACCACCGTCGCGCTGCGCCCGTCGCTCTCGCAGTCGTCGCGGGTGACCAGGCCGCGCTGCTGCATCCGGCTGACGTGGTGGGACAGCCGGCTCACCGACCAGCGGATCGCGGTGGCCAGCTCGCCGAGGCGCATCCGGCGGCCGGGCGCGTCGGAGACCGTCGAGAGCACGTCGTAGTCGGCGTCGGACAGGCCGGAGTCGGCCGCCAGGTCCCGGGTGATCTGCAGGTCCAGCAGGGTGCGCAGCCGCCGGTAACCGAGCCAGGCGCGCATCTCGTCGTCGGTCAGCCACCGGGTCATGGGACCAGCGTAGACATTCTGCTTGACATGTCAAACAGAGCGCGTAGCCTGTTTGACATGTCAAGCAGATTGCTGCGGCTGTTCGCCGGTCTGGTCCTCTTCGGGATCAGCCTCGGGCTGATGGTCCGCGCCGACCTCGGCCTCGGCCCGTGGGACGTGTTCCACCAGGGCGTCGCGCAGCGGATCGGGCTCTCGATCGGGCTCGTCGTCAACCTCACCGCCGTCCTGGTCCTGCTGCTCTGGATCCCGCTGCGCCAGCGGCCCGGGATCGGCACGGTCGCCAACGTCGTCGTGGTCGGGCTGGTCACCGACGGCACCCTCTGGCTGCTGCCCTCGCCCGACCCGCTGGCCGCGCAGATCGCGCTGCTGGTCGCCGGCATCCTCGCCAACGCGGTCGCGACCGGCCTCTACGTCGGCGCCGGCCTCGGCCCCGGGCCGCGCGACGGGCTGATGACCGGGCTCGCCGCCCGCGGCCACTCGATCCGGCTGGTCCGCACCGGGATCGAGCTGGCCGTGCTCGCGATCGGCTTCGTGCTCGGCGGGTCGGTCGGTTTCGGGACCATCGCGTACGCCCTGGCCATCGGCCCGCTGGTCGGTGTCTTCCTGCCCCTGCTCACCGTCCGACCCGCGAAAGGACAACCCGCATGAGCACCATCCTGTTCGGCCTCGACGTGCCGGCCACGACCTCGCCCGGAGAGCCGGCGGTCGACCCGGTCGCCGCGGCCCGCGCCGCCGAGGCCGCCGGCTTCGACTTCGTGTCGGCGTCCGACCATCCGTGCGGCACCGACCCGAGCTTCGAGAACTGGACGATGCTGACCTGGCTGCTGGCCAGCACCGAGCGGCTGCGGGTGCTGCCGCGCGTGCTCGGTGTGCCCTACCGCAACCCGGCTCTCGTCGCCAAGATGGCCGAGACGCTCGACCGGCTCTCCGGCGGCCGGCTCATGCTGGGTCTGGGCGGGGGCTCGGCCGACCACGAGTTCCGCGCGTTCGGCATCGGCGTCCCGTCGCCGCGCGACAAGGTCGACGGCCTCGCCGAGGCCATCGAGGTGATCCGTGGGCTGTGGACGGAGCCGTCCGTCACCTTCGCGGGGCGCATCCACCGCACCGAGGCCGCGACCATCACGCCCCGGCCGGAGCGGCCGATCCCGATCTGGCTCGGCACGTTCGGGCCGCGGGCGCTCGCGGTCACCGGGCGGCTGGCCGACGGGTGGATCCCGTCGCTCGGCCACGCGCCGCCGGAGACGATCCCGGCCCTGCGCGACCGGATCGCCCGGGCGGCGGACCAGGCTGGACGGTCCATCGAGGAGATCACCCGCTGCTACTTCCTCGACATCCCGCCCGGCGGCGCCGGTGAGGTGACCGAGACCCTGCTGGGCTACATGCGGCTCGGCTTCACCGCGTTCAACTTCCGGGTCAGCGGGGCCGATCGCGCTGATCGGGTCGAGTGGCTCGCGAGGGAGGTGTTACCGGGCGTACGACAGGCTGGTTGAGCGTGCAAGTCTTGTAGTTCTGTCCCGGCAGGACCACTATGTCCGTACGGTGGCCTTCAAGGGGGATGTGTCATGCAGGTTCGCGATGCCATGTCCAAACAGGTTCTCGTGGTGGGTCCCGAACACACGCTCCGGCAGGCCGCCAGCATGATGGCCACCCGCCGGGTCGGGTCCGCCGTCGTCATCGATCCCGACGCCCAGGGGATCGGCATCATGACCGAACGCGACGTGCTCTACGCCATCGGCGGCAACCTCGACCCCGACGTGGAAATGGTGGGCGCGCACATCACGTGGGACGTGGTCTATGCCGGTCCTGAGTGGACCCTCGAAGAGGCGGCATTGGCGATGTCCCGCGGCGGCTTCCGCCACCTGGTGGTGCTCGACGGCACAGAGGTGGTCGGGGTGGTCTCGGTCCGCGACATAATGCGCGTCTGGGCGGCGGCCCGCGAGCGCGTCTGATCCGGCCCTCCCTGCGAGACGGACCCTTTCGGGGCAAACTGGGGGTTATGACGGGGCGCGCGGTCCACGGGTCGACCACCGAGATGATCCAGGCGGTCGCGGCCGGGCGGCCCGTGCGCCGGGAGGCCGCCGGCGACCCGCCCGGTGACGGCGACCCGGTGCCCGAGACGTTGCTGATCGGCGACGAGCGGTTCCGGATCGAGCGCATCGGGCGGCCGCTCGACTGGGTGATGCGTGCGCTCGGTGACGGCGCCGACGGCCGGGCACCCTGGACCGTGCTCCTCTGGCAGGGCGGGCTGCTCGACCGGCTGCCCCGCACCGTCGACCACACCATCGCCGGGGTGAGCTGGGACCCGACCACGGAGATCGCCGACCTGCTCGTGCTCGACGAGCCGCGGTCCTCCGTACCCTGGGAAATCGATCTTGATTCGCACCACCGCGTGCTCGACCACATGGCCGCCCTGCACGCGCGGTTCTGGCACTTCACGGACCCGGTCGGGCTCGCGCCCCCGGGCGCGCGCTACACCGCCCTCGCGCCGTCGACCGGGATCCGCGAGGCCGGCTCCGGCGCCGACGGCCTGGTGGTCGGCTGGGCCGCGCTCGCCGCCGACCAGCCCGAGGCCCACGAGGTGGCCCTCGCGCTCGCGGTCGAGCCGGCGCCGTTGCTGGCGGCGTTCGACGGCCTGCCGACCACACTGGTCAACGGCGACTGGCGGGTCGGCAACCTCCGCCCGCTCGCCGACGGGCGCACCGCGCTGCTCGGCTGGGGCTGGGCGGGCGCCGCGGGCTGCTGCGTCGACCTCGCCGGCTATCTCGCGCTCAACGCCGGGAAGCTGCCGGAGACCAAGAACGCCACGATCGAGGCGTACCGCGTCGCCCTGCAGCGCCACAAGATCGACACTGCCGGCTGGTGGGACCGCCAGCTCGAGCTGGCCCTGCTCGGCGCCTTCGTGCAGCTGGGCTGGTCGAAGACCACCGACCGACCGGAGCTGGCCTGGTGGATCGATCGCGTGATGCCGACCGCCCGCACGCTTCCTGACTGACGCAGCCCCCTACGCTGGTAAACCATGACCGCCGCGCAGCTCATCTCGTTCGCCCGTGGGGCTCCCTCGCTCGACATCGTCGACATCGAGGGGCTCAAGGCCGCCGCCGTCCGCGCCTTCGACGCCGATCCGGGTGGGGTCACCGCCTACGGCACGTCCGTCGGCTACCTGCCGCTGCGCAAGTGGATCGCCGACAAGCACGGCGTCGCGCCCGAGCAGGTGCTGGTGACCAACGGCTCGCTGCAGGCCGACGCGTTCCTCTTCGACCACCTGGTCGGCGCCGGCGACGCCGTCGTGGTCGAGCGGCCGACCTACGACCGCACCCTGCTCAACCTGCGCAACAAGGGCGGCGAGGTGCACGCCGTGACCACCCAGACCGATGGCATCGACGTCGACGAGCTGCGCAAGCTGCTGGAGTCGGGCGTCCGCCCCAAGCTCGCCCACATCATCCCGAACTTCCAGAACCCGGCCGGCGTCACGCTCTCCGCGGAGAAGCGGCGCGCGCTGCTCGACCTGGCCGCCGAGTACGGCTTCACGATCTTCGAGGACGACCCGTACGCGGACATCCGTTTCCGCGGCGACGCGCTCCCGTCGATGCTGTCGCTGGACGACAAGGGCGTCGTGGTGCACGCGTCGAGCTTCACCAAGACGGTCTGCCCGGGCGTCCGGGTCGGCTACCTGGTCGGGCCCGCGCCGCTGATCGCGGAGATCGCCAAGAAGGCCACGAACCTCTACATCTCGCCCGGCATGGTGGCCCAGGCCATCGTCTACCAGTTCTGCGTGGCCGGTGACCTCGAGCGGTCCATCGACACCGTGTGCACCGCGCTCGCCGAGCGGGTCCGGCTGCTGGCCGCGTCGCTGCGCGAGCACATCCCGGGCGTCTCGTTCACCGAGCCCGAGGGCGGCTACTTCCTCTGGGTCGACTTCCCGGAGGACATCGACGTCGACAAGCTGCTGCCGGCGGCGACCGCCCGCGGGGTGGCCGTGGTCAAGGGCAGTGACTTCCTGCTCGAGGGCGGCAAGCACGCGCTGCGGCTGGCCTTCTCGGCGGTGACGGCCGACGAGATCGACGAGGGTGTACGCCGGCTGGCGGCGGCCATCGAGGATATCCGCGGCTGATACGGGGCGACCAACGGCACTCTGTCGGATTCCCGACAGAGTGCCCCATCCGTGTGATGAGGGGCTGACCAGGGACGGGTCGACGGTGAACAATGCGATCCACCGGTCGGCCGGAGCCGAATGCCGACCCCCTCAGCACTACCCCGCCCCCGATGGCGCCGGGTGGGCCGCTCGCACCCCACCCCCCGACGCGGCCGGTCCACCCGGCGCCGCCCGGCGGGGATGCCGCGTGCCGTCCTGACGAGATCCTGACGCGCTCTGGCCACCTTTCGGGCGTAGCCTGCTCTTCGGCCCATCCGGGTTGCCGGGTTCGGAGGGAGGCATGTCGATGGCTACTGACGCCGACAAGACCGGGCAGGTTCGCCCCAGAACGCGGTCGTGGAGCGACCCCGTCCGGGCGATGACCCGCATCCTCGGTCCGGCCGAGCCGAAACCGGCGCCCCCACCCGGTTTCAAGGGCCGCGACACGATCGTCGACTGCGCGCTCTACGTCGACGGCGTCCGCCAGCCCGGCGAGTGGTCGCCGGAGGACGCGCTGCACGCCGCGCGCGAGGAGACCGGCAACGCGTTCGTCTGGATCGGGCTGCACGAGCCGAGCCTGACCACGATGGCCGGCATCGCCGAGACGTTCGACCTGCACGAGCTGGCCGTCGAGGACGCGGTCGCCGCCGAGCAGCGCCCCAAGCTGGAGCAGTTCGGCGAGATCAACTCCCTGGTCATGCGCACCGCGCGGTACATACGGCACGCCGAGCTGACCGAGACCACCGAGGTCGTCGAGACCGGCCAGGTCATGGTCTTCATCGGTCCGGAGTTCGTGATCACCGTGCGGCACGGCGACGCCTGCAAGCTGGC
The DNA here is from genome assembly GCF_040654855.1 of Asanoa sp. NPDC050611. NCBI lineage: Bacteria > Bacillati > Actinomycetota > Actinomycetes > Micromonosporales > Micromonosporaceae > Asanoa > Asanoa sp. NPDC050611. The sequence continues at coordinate 58,656 of NZ_JBFAIU010000005.1, read as the reverse complement.
GCCGGTGCGCGCCGGGCTCGAACAGCGCAAGGAGCTGCTGGCGCAGGGGCCATGGTCGGTGGCGTACGCGATCGCCGACCACGTCGTCGACCTCTACATCGACGTCAGCGACCAGGTGGAGACCGACCTCGACGACCTGGAGAACCAGGTCTTCGCCCGCCAGGTGCACGGCCGGATCCAGCGGATCTACCAGATGAAGCGGGAGCTGGTCGAGTTCAAGCGGGCCGTGGTCCCGCTGCTGCGGCCGATCATGCAGCTCACCGAGTCGACCAACCGGCACGTGCCCAAGGAGATCCGGCGCTTCTTCCGCGACGTGCAGGACCACCTGATCCGGGTCGCCGAGCAGGTCAACGGCTACGACGACCTGCTGAACTCGATCCTGCAGGCGCGCCTGGCGCAGGTCTCGGTCGAGCAGAACAACGACATGCGCAAGATCGCGTCCTGGGCCGCCATCTTCGCGGTCGAGACGTTCATCGCCGGCATCTACGGCATGAACTTCCCGGACATGCCCGAGTTCCGCTGGCAGTACGGCTACCCGGGCGTGCTGACGCTGATGCTGATCGCCGCGATCGTGCTCTACCGCTGGTTCCGCCGCTCGGGCTGGCTCTGAGCCCCTCTGGCGCGCGAAAGGCCCCCGGTTCCCCGGGGGCCTTTTCGTCGCTTCGTCAGCTGCGGCCGTTGGGCGAGTTCAGGTGCTCGCTGCTGGCCGTCGGGTCGGAGCTCTGCGGCGGCTGCTCGGTCGACGAGAACCGCTCGCCGGCCCGGCTCCGCGCGGATGACGCGGCGCTCTTGGCGGTCGCCGCGGCGTTCTTGACCGAGGACCGGGCCGCGTCGGCCGCGTCACCGATCCGGCCGTGGCTGTGTCCCCGGCCACCACCCGACGCACCCTGGCGGGCGGCGTCCAGCGACTTGCTCGGGTCGTACTCGTCCCACTGCTGCTGCCGGCGCCGGCGCATGACCGCCGCGGCGCCGAACGCGGCACCGGCGACCAGGATCGCGGCGACGATCGGCCAGCGGCGGTTGGTCGCCGCGGCCTCGATGGCCTTGTCGGCGCGCCTGCCCTTGCCGTTGCCCTTGCCCTTGCCGTTGATCTTCGGCCGGCGCACGGACTTGGCGGCGTCGCGGGTCCGGCTGCCGGCGGCCGTTGCCAGTGGCCGGACCGACTCCCAGCCGCCGCGGGTGGACTCCCACCCGCTCCCGGCCATGTCGCGGACCCGGGTGGCCGACGGGATCACGAAGTCGCGGGCGGACTCGACCCGCGGCCGGACCGCCGTGCTGACCCCGCCCGCCGCGTGGCCTGCTGCCGCCTTCAAGTGCTCGAGGCTGTCGCCGAGCTCCGTGCGCACCATCTGCGCATGAGTTCTCCGCCGGATACCAAACACCAGACCCCCACCTTCCTGGGCGTAGTTCCTCCTGCATCCTCCACCTTTGGACGTGTCCGCATTGCCGGAACGGGCACATGGGAGGATCGAACTGAAACTCACCGACGACGGAGGAGTACCCGTGGCTGAGACCCTTTACGCCACCCTGCATACGAACCGCGGCCCGATCCGCCTGGAGCTGTTCCCGAACCACGCGCCGAAGACGGTGCAGAACTTCGTGGAGCTGGCCGAGGGCACCCGCGACTACGTGGACCCGCGCACCGGGCAGAAGGGCAACGGGCCCTACTACGACGGCACCATCTCGCACCGGGTGATCTCGGGCTTCATGATCCAGATGGGCGACCCGACCGGCACCGGCCGTGGCGGCCCGGGCTACGAGTTCGCCGACGAGTTCCACCCGGAGCTGCGTTTCGACCGCCCGTACCTGCTGGCCATGGCCAACGCCGGCCCGGGCACCAACGGCTCGCAGTTCTTCATCACGGTCGGCCCGACGCCGCACCTCAACAACCGCCACACGATCTTCGGCCAGGTCGCGGACCAGGATTCCGCCAAGGTCGTCGACGCGATCGCGAACACGCCCACCAACCACGGCGACCGGCCGCTGGAGGACGTCGTGATCGAGCGCGTCGAGATCCAGCGCGTCAACGGCTGATCGACGACGCCAGGTACCTTTCTTGGCATGAGTGAATCGCCCCCGACGGCAGCGCCGGTCTGCTATCGGCACCCGTCGCGGGAGACCTGGGTGCGCTGCACGCGTTGCGAGCGCCCGATATGCCCGGACTGTATGCGTGACGCCTCGGTCGGGCACCAGTGCCCGGAGTGTGTGTCCGAGGGACGCCGGACCCAGCGGCCGGCGCGCACTGCCTTCGGTGGCAGTGCCGCCGGTCGCCACGGCTACGCGACCATCACGCTGATCTCGCTCAACCTGCTCGTCGCTCTGATCGGGCTCGCCTTCTACGGCGTCGACACCCTGATCCCGCGTGGCGGCCTGTTCACCGGCACGACGCAGCTACAGGCCTTCGGTGGCGTGATCGGCCCGTCGTTCCAGTTCCCCACCGAACACGGCTGGGTCGCCTACACCGGTGTCTACGACGGCGGCTACTACCGCCTGCTCACAGCGATGTTCCTGCACTACGGGATCATCCATCTGCTGTTCAACATGTGGGCGCTGTGGGCGATCGGCCGTTCGCTCGAGGTGGCCCTGGGCCCGATCCGCTACCTCGCGCTCTACCTCCTGGCCGGGCTCGGCGGCAGTGTCGCGGCGCTGTGGGCGGATCCCAACTCGCTCACCGCGGGTGCCTCGGGCGCCCTGTGGGGCCTGTTCGTGGCGTTCTTCGTCATCCTGCGCCGGCTGCGGCAGAACACGTCCGCGATCGTCGGCCTGCTGGCGATCAACCTGTTCATCACGTTCACGCTGCCGGGCATCTCGTGGGCGGGCCACCTGGGTGGCGGGGTCGCGGGTGCCGTGGTGGCGCTCATCCTGGCCTATGCACCACGCGCGAACCGCAACGTGATCCAGGTGGTCGGTTGCGTGCTCTTCGCGGTGGCGCTCGTCGGACTGACACTGTCCGCCGGCTAGCTCCGCACGGCCGCTATCGCCGCCGCCACTTCCGCCGGCGGCGCGCCGAGGTCGTTCTTCGTCAGCACGTGCACGGCGTCGCCGGTGTCGATCTCCAGGGCCTCGCTGCGCACGCCCGCGTGCGCCCGGCGGGCGACGGAGACCTGTTCCACCGCCGACCAGGGGATGTGCCGACGCCGGGCGAACCCGGTGAGCACGGTGACACCGGTCGGGTCGGCGGCCAGCCGCACGGGTGCCAGCAGGTCACGAAAGCCCCACACGACCAGCGCCGCACCGGCCACGCCCGCGACGGCCAGGGCGGCGGTGTCGGTGGCGAACAGCGCGGCGAGCACCAGCAGCACGACGGCGCCGGCCAGCTTCAGCGTGGGTAGGGCGGTGGGGACCCGCCACTGGGAGGTCACCGGACAAGCATCCCAGCCGGACGCGCCCCTGACACGACGTAGGATTCGGTCAAGGCTCACGTTACCGGGGAGTAATCATGCGGGACGCGGTCATTGTCGGTGCGGTCAGAACTCCGGTCGGGCGGCGCAACGGCGGCCTGACTGGCGTACACCCGGTTGATCTTTCGGCACATGCCCTGCGGGCGCTGGCCGAGCGGCTGGCACTCGACCCGGCCGGCGTCGACGACGTGGTCTGGGGCTGCGTGTCACAGGTCGGCGACCAGTCCTGGAACGTCGCCCGCGGCGCGGTGCTCGCCGCCGGCTGGCCCGAGTCGGTGCCCGGCACCACGCTCGACCGGCAGTGCGGCTCCAGCCAGCAGGCCATCCACTTCGCCGCCGCGGCGGTCATCGCCGGGCAGAGCGACCTCGTCGTGGCCGGCGGCGTCGAGTCGATGAGCCGGGTGCCGATGGGTTCGAGCATCGGGTCCGGCAACGCGTTCGGCGACCAGGTGCGGGCCCGCTACCGCGACCACGAGGGCTTCGCGGCCGACGATCCGGTGCCGTTCAGCCAGGGCGTCGGCGCCGAGATGATGGCCACGCGCTGGGGCTTCGACCGGGGCCGCCTCGACGAGTACGCGCTGGCCAGTCACCAGAGGGCGGCCGCCGCGCAGGACGCCGGGCTGTTCGACGCCGAGATCGCGCCCGTGGCGACCGCCGACGGCGGCAAGGTCGCGTCCGACGAGGGCGTCCGGCGCGACACGTCGCTGGCGGCACTGGGCGAGCTGAAGACGCCGTTCAAGGCCGACGGTGTCGTGACCGCGGGCTCCGCGTCGCAGATCTCCGACGGCGCCGCGGCGGTGGCGGTGACCACGAGCGAGTGGGCTGCCGCGCACGGCCTGCGCCCGCTGGCCCGGATCCACACCGCGGTGGTCGCGGCCGACGACCCGGTGGTCATGCTGACCGCGCCGATCCCGGCCACCGCGAAGGCCCTGCGCCGCGCGGGCCTGGGCATCGAGGAGATCGGCGTGTACGAGGTCAACGAGGCGTTCGCCCCGGTCCCACTGGCCTGGCTCGCCGAGACCGAGGCCGACCCGGCGCGGCTGAACCCGCGCGGCGGCGCGATCGCGCTGGGTCACCCGCTCGGTGGTTCCGGCGCCCGGATCATGACGACGATGCTGTATCACATGCGGGACAATGGGATCCGCTACGGCCTGCAGACCATGTGCGAGGGCGGCGGCATGGCCAACGCAACGATTGTCGAATTGCTCTGATATTCCACTTTGGGGTAATGATCCTAATGGAGGGTTGAAGAAGTCGGCACAAGGAAAGCCGCGACCCGCCAGCGAGACACGTCGTTGTGAACGACATGGACGTCTTCTCCCGTACGTTCCTGCCCGCCGCCGCTGAAGCCGGTGTGGCCATCCCGACCGTCAGCCGGCACATGCCGGTGTTCCGGCGGTGCGTCGCCGCTGACGACCCCGCCGCGCTGGTCGCCCGTTGCACCCGCGCCGACCGGCCCACGCAGGGCGAGTACCTGCTGCTGTTGACTTACCGTCGCCTGGTGGTGACCCACGAGTCTCGGATGCTCCACCGCCTCCGGCTGCATCTGAACACGGAACTGGGCCACCTGGGCAACGTGACGTGGAACCCCGACCCGCGGCTGTCCGCGGTCGAGTTGGCGGCCACGGCCGTCGACGGGGTGCGGGAGCGATTCTGGATCCGGGCCGGCCACCCCAAGCAGGTGTGGCACCTGGACGCGCTGCTCAGCCACGTCTTCCGCCCGCGCGCAGCCCGCGCGGGAGCCGGGACGGCGGCCGGGGATCGTGCCTCGGCCGCCACCCGGGACGCCCTCCGGCGGGACACCGCGGCCTGGGAGACGCTCGGCCGGTCGCGCAGCGGCCTCGCCGTGGCGTTCTGACACTCCTCTTACACCGGCCCACGCGTCCGTCGGCCATGATGGGCGCGTGGCTGACGGCCTGGTGCTCGTCGTCGAGGACGAGCGGGCGATCGCGGACCTCGTCCGGCTCTACCTGAGCCGCGACGGGTTCGGCGTGCACGTCGAGCACGACGGCGAGGCTGGCCTGGCCGCGGCCCGCCGGCTCCGCCCGGTCGCCAGCGTCCTGGACATCGCCCTGCCCGGCATGTCGGGCACCGAGATCTGCCGCCGGCTGCGCGAGGCCGGCGATTGGACCCCGGTCATCTTCCTGACCGCCCGCGACGACGAGGTCGACCGGATCGTCGGCCTGGAGCTGGGCGCGGACGACTACCTCACCAAGCCGTTCTCGCCGCGCGAGCTGGTGGCCCGGCTGCGCGCCGTGCTCCGCCGGGCGTCGGGCGGCGTCGCGGCGGCCGCCGAGCGCCCGCGCAGCGTCGGCCCGCTGACCCTGGACCCGGGCCGGCGCAGCGTGACGGTGCTCGACGAGCCGGTGCAGCTGACCTCGACGGAGTTCGACCTGCTGGCCCACCTGGTCGGGCGGCCGGGTCGGGTGTTCACCCGCGAGGAGCTGCTGGCGGCGGTCTGGGGGTACGCGTCGCATTCGGGCACGCGCACCGTCGACGTGCACATCGCCCAGGTGCGCGGAAAGCTGGGTTCGGCGGGCGGGTTGATCCGCACCCACCGCGGCGTCGGGTACGCGATCGATGCCTAGGACGCTGACCCTCCGCGCGGCCCTGGTCGGCTGCGCCGTCGCCGCGGTCGCCGTGCTGGTGACCGCACTCGTGGCCATCCCGCTGGCGTCCCGCGCGGTCGAGGCGCGCACGCGGGACTCGCTGGCCGCGGAGGCCACGGTGGTGGCGACCGCGCTGCGGGCCACGCCGCGCCCGGCCGGCGACAAGAAGCTGCTCGACGTGCTGCGGGAGCGCGACATCTCGCTGTTCGTGCTGCGCCGCGGCGTGGCGGACCAGCCGGGCCTACCGCCCGCGGTGGTGGCGCGCGCGGCCGCCGGCGAGTCCTTCTCGGGCCGCGGCGTCGTCTCCGGTGTGCCGTCCCTTGTGGAGGCGCGCGCCCTCAACAACAACGGCAACGCGGTGGTGCTGACCCACCCGCGGGCCACGGGCATCTGGCGCGACGTCGGCCAGAACCTGTGGCTGGCGCTGCTCGCGGGCCTCGCGGCGGGCGTGCTGGCCGGCGTCCTGCTGGGCAGCCGCCTGGCCCGCCCGATCCGGGTCGCGGCCGCCGCCGCACTGCGCCTGCGCCGCGGTGAACGCGACGTCCGGGTGCCGGTCGAGCCGCCGGAGGAGGTCGAGTCGCTGGCCCACGCGCTCAACGGCCTGGCCGAGGCGCTGTCCACAAGCGAGGGCCGCCAACGCGACTTCCTGCTCTCGGTCTCGCACGAGCTGCGCACGCCGCTGACCACGATCCGCGGCTACGCGGAGGCGCTGTCCGACGGGGTGGTCACCGGCGACGGCGCCACCCGCGCGGGCCGGACGGTCCTCGCGGAGGCGGAACGCCTGGACCGCCTCGTCACGGACCTGCTGGCGCTGGCCCGCCTGGACGCGGTCGACTTCCCGCTGACCCCGCTACCGGTGGACCTGACGGCGATGGTCGCGGAAACGGCCAACACGTGGCGGCCCCGTTGCGCGGCGGCCGGGGTGTCCCTGGTGGTCGAGACGCCACCGTTCCCGGTGCCGGCGTTCACGGACCCGGGCCGCACCCGCCAGATCCTCGACGGCCTGCTGGAGAACGCCCTGCGGGTCGTCCCGGCGGGCGCACCGATCGTGTTGTCCACCTCGTCGAACCCCGCCGGGGCGCTCCTGGAGGTCCGCGACGGCGGTCCGGGCTTCACGGACGACGACCTGCGGGTGGTCTTCGAACGCGGCGCGCTGCGGCAACGCTACGAGGGCGTCCGCCAGGGCGGCAGCGGCCTGGGCCTGGCCCTGGTGCACGGCCTGGTCCGCCGCCTGGGCGGCCGGATCGAAGCAGGCCACGCCCCGGAAGGCGGCGCCCGCTTCACCATCGTCCTGCCGGCACAGCCTTACGAAGCTCTTACCTTCGCTTGATCGCCGCCACGCGCTCGGCGCGCATCGTGGTCCCTGGAGAGCGGACGAGGAGAGGGAGACCATGAAGCGTTGGCTTGCGGGAGTCGGGTTGGCCGCGGTCGTCGGGCTCGGCCTGACGGGCTGCGGTGTCATGGGCGGCGGGGTGCCGGCCGCCGGCGACGACGCGGGTGTCGAGGTGTCGGCCGGGATGGGGGTCGAGGGGCAGGCGTTGGCCGCCCTGGGGTTCGATCCCAACGAGATCACGCCGGCCGAGTTGGCGCAGATGAATGAGGCCAAGGCGAGTCCGTCGGCGGCGCCCAAGGAGAAGGACCGGGATCGCGGACAGCGGCGCAAGGCCCGCGTGCTGTTGCGGAAGAACACCCTGCACGGCGAGGCGGTCGTCAAGACCAAGGACGGCGGTACGCAGACCGTGCTCGTGCAGCGCGGCCAGGTGACCGCGGTCGACGGGGACTCGCTCACCGTCAAGAGCACCGACGGGTTCACGCTCACCTGGGAGTTCGCCGACGATCTGCGGGTCGTCGAGCGGCGCAACACCATCCAGCCCGACCAGCTCGAGGCCGGCGACCAGGTCGGCGTGGCCGGCACCAAGGACGGTGACGGCGGCGCCGCCCGGCTCGTGGTGATTCCCCGCGCGAAGTGAGCCGGGCGGGGTCCCGCGGGGCCCCGCCCGACCAGCTCAGTACACCCGGCTGCCGATGAAGTCGGCGTGGCCGTAGCCGACCGGGTTCGGGAAGTTGCGGGACTCGAACGACCACTGCTGCCGCGCGCTCGACCCGCAGGTGGCCAGCCGCAGGCGCGGCGTGCCCAGCAACGGGTTGTCGAACGCCAGGCACAGCGCCGGATTGCCGGCCGCCTTCAGCTGCGAGCCGGCGAAGAGCCACTTCTGGTTGGTGCCGCCCGTGCAGTTGTAGATGTTGACCGCTGTGTTGGCGGTCAAGGAGCCGCCGGACACGTCCAGGCAGCGGTCGTGCGACAGCTCGCTGTGCAGCGACTGCCGCGCCGGGTCGTACCAGAAGCCCTGGTTGCGGCCGCCGTGGCAGGCGTACGACTGCTGCACAGTGTTGTTGCGTGAGTCGTAGCCCTTGCCGTCGACGCACGTGCCGGTGCCCGCGTTGCGCAGCTGCTTGAACTCCAGGAGCCCGCTGATCAGCGTGCCGTGGCCGGTGCTGGCCTGGTCGACGCAGCTCGCCTGCGGCAGCCCCGAGGCATAGAACGCCGTCATGCACTCGGCGAACATGCCGTGACCGCGCGCGTTCGGGTGGAACGACTGGCGGGCGGCGTTCTCGTTCCAGATCCCGACCTCGATGAACAGCCCACGCACGCTGGTGTTGTCGGTGCACACCTCGTGGCCGTGGAACAGCCGGCTGGCGTCGAGATAGCGGGTCCCGGTGTTCGCCGCGGCCTGGCGCAGCCCGCGCTCGAACAGCGGCACCGCCTTGTTGCGGGCGAACGCCTGGTCGGCGAGGTAGAGCAGGCAGCCGCCCGAGTACCAGCCGGGGAAGTCCGGATTGTCCTCCACGTCCGGGCTGCCCGGGCTCGGATAGGACTGCAGAACGAGCTCGTAGTCGGCGGCCAGGTAGCCCGCCGCCGTCATCGTGGCGCGGATGCCGCGCAGCGCGTCCTCGACCGCCGCGCGCGAACCCTCGACCCGGGTCGTCCAGGCATCGGTGTACGTCGGGTAGCAGGCGCCCTGGAAGAACACCCGGCTGATCGCGCAGTCGGTGGCCACCGGGCCGAACTGGATCGTGCCGTCACCGTTGGCGCCGACCACCACCCAGATCAGCTTGATCCGCGTGTTCCGCGCCTTGATGGCCAGCTGGTCGCCCTGGTTGAGCTCGTTCCACTGTGTCGGCCCGCCGGCGATCAGGTTCCACGGCGTCGCGCCCGAGCAGGCGACGTTGTACTGCGTGTCGGACGCGATGCCCGTGCGGAACACCGCCTGGTCGAAGGAGCGGTCGCACCAGTTGCCGTCCTGGTGCGTACCGGGGACGTAGTTGCCGACGCCCTCGCCCGAGATCTCGCTGTCACCCATGGTGACCAGCGCGGTCTTGCGGCTTTCGAGGGGTCGGATGCCGGGTGCGCCGTAGAGCGCGGTCGCCTCGGCGGCGCGGATCGCCTCGAGGTTGGCCGGCAACGGCTGGGTCGGGGGTCGGTCGGCCGCGCCGGCGGGAGAACCGCTCGCGACCAGGGACGGGAGGACGAGGCCCGCGACGAGCGCCGCGGCGGCGAGGGTACGCCGCACCGGCGCCCGGAGCGCGTTGCCTGTCCTCCCAACGAGGGAGGGAAGCATCGACGCACTCCTTCCAGTCGATCGGCGGATGTCGATCGAGTTACTGGAGGGTAACCTGGTGGGAGCCCATATGTGAATAGTCTTCAATTGATTGGGTCAGCGACGCCCCCGGTGGCGAAACACGATCTTCACCGGCAACCGGTACGCTGGGGCGGATTTGTCACCTGCGTCCTGGAGATCCCCCGTGAAGCTCTCGATCCTCATGCCGGTCTACAACGAGGAAGAACGCATCGCGGAAGCACTCAAGCAGGCGCTGGCGGTCGAATATCCGTGCGAGATCGAGATGGTCGTCGTCAACGACGGCAGCCGCGATGGCACGCAGTCGATACTCGACGCTGCCGACGACAGCCGGCTGCGGGTCATCACCCATCCGCGCAACGCCGGCAAGGGTGCGGCCATCAAGACGGCGGTCGACAACGCCGAGGGCGACTACATGGTCATCCTCGACGCCGACCTCGAGTACGACCCGATGGACATCCCGCGGCTGCTCGCCCCGGTGCTCGACGGGCGCGCCAAGGTGGTCTACGGCAACCGCACGTTCGGCAGCCACAGCGCTTACAGCTTCTGGTACGTGATGGGCAACAAGGCCGTCACCACCGCCGCCAACGTGCTGTTCAACTCCTACATCGGCGATCTGGAGACCTGCTTCAAGCTGCTGCCGGTCTCGCTCTACCGGTCGCTCGACGTCAAGTCCCGTGGCTTCGGCATGGAGGCCGAGGTGACCGGCAAGCTGCTGCGCCGGAAGATCCGTCCGTACGAGGTGCCGATCAGCTACCGCGCGCGCGGCCGCGAAGAGGGCAAGAAGATCACGTGGAAAGACGGCGTCGAGGCCCTGTGGATCCTGGGCCGCGAGCGCGCCCGCAAGCGCTGAGCACCGACGCGCTCACCATCGGTGAGCTTTCCGCCCGGTCCGGGGTCGCGCCGTCCGCGCTGCGCTACTACGAGCGGCTGGGCCTGATCCGCGCCGGCCGCACCAGCGGCAACCAGCGCCGCTACGACCGGTCCGAGTTGCGCCGGGTCGCCTTCATCCGGATCGCGCAGCAGGTCGGCGTCGCGCTCGACGAGATCGCCGCCGCGCTGGCGGAGCTGCCCGACAACCGCACACCGACCCGGGCCGACTGGGGCAAGCTGTCGGCGCTGTGGCGCACCCGGCTCGACGAGCGGATCGCGCTGCTCGAGGAGCTGCGCGACGACCTGTCGGACTGCATCGGCTGCGGGTGCCTGTCGATGCAGCGTTGCCAGCTCTACAACGCCGGCGACCGGCTCTCCGACGACGGTCCCGGGCCGACGCTGATGTTCCGCCGGGCCGCGCGGCGCGTCACGAAGGATTGAGCAGCAGCACCTTGCCGATGTGCTCGTTCGTCTCGACCAGCCGGTGTGCCTCGGCGGCCTGGGCCATCGGGAGCCGGCGGTCGATCACGGGGCGGATGTGGCCCGCCTCGATCAGCGGCCAGACGGTCGCGCGTACGCCGGCGATGATCTCGGTCTTCTCCGCCGCCGGACGGGCCCGCAGCGTGGTCGCGGAGACGCTGGCCCGCTTGGCCATCAGCTTGCCGAAGTCGATCTCGGTGCGCCGGCCGCCCTGCGTGCCGATGACGGCGATCCGGCCGTTGTCGGCCAGCGCGGCGACGTTGCGGTCCAGATAGGACGCACCCATGATGTCGAGGATGACGTCGGCGCCGCCGAGGCTCTGTGTCACGGTCACGAAGTCCTCAGTGGAGTAGTCGATGACGTGGTCGGCGCCGAGGGCGAGCAGCGCCTCGTGCTTCACCTTCCGTGCCGTGGTGATGACCCGCGCGCCGAGCGCCTTGCCCAGCTGGATCGCGAACGTGCCGATGCCGCTGGATCCACCGTGGACCAACAGCGTCTCGCCGGACTTCAGGCGGGCTTCCCGGACCACATTGGACCAGACCGTGCAGGCCACCTCGGGCAACGCGGCGGCCTCGGCCAGCGCGACGCCGGCCGGCACCGGCAGCAGATGCGTCTCGTCCACCGCGACCCGCTCGGCGTAGCCGCCGCCGGGCAGCAGCGCGCACACCGGCTCGCCGTCGCGCAGGCCCGCGCACTCCAGCCCGGGATAGGGCGACGCACCGGCCGGCGGTGCGTAGTTGCCCTGCCGTTGCAGCAGGTCAGCGCGGTTGACCGCGGAGGCGACCACCTCGACCATGACCTCGCCCGGCCGCGGGACGGGATCCGGCACCTCCGCCCAGGTGAGCACCTCGGGTCCGCCCGGCATGGGGATCGTGATCGCGCGCATGCCCTTTCTTACCCTGTGCCCGGGCCCATGGCAGACTTGACCCCGCGTCCAGGAGGGTTCGCCTAGTGGCCGATGGCGCTGGTCTTGAAAACCGGTAAGGGAGCAATCTCTTCGTGGGTTCGAATCCCACACCCTCCGCACTCAGCGTGGCCGACGGGCCACCGCGAAGACCGATTGCCCGAACGGCGGCCGCACCCGCTGCTCCACCGCCTTGGTCGCGGGCAGCACGAGCTTGTCGTAGAACTTGACCATCGCGCCTTCCTTGGGCGTGAGCTTGAAGACGCTGGTCGCCATGTAGTAGCCGATCAGGCCGAGCGCGTTGGTGTAGTTGATCCGTTCGACCCGCAGGTCGGCCCGGTTCATCACGCGGGACAGTGAGCGGATGGTGTAGCGCCGCACGTGGCCGGTCGCGATGTCGACCGGGCTCATCGCGAACGGGAACGCCGGCACGATGATGATCACCGCTCCGCCGGGGCGGACGAGCCGGCCCATGCTCTGCAGGGCCTGCCGGTCGTCCTCGATGTGTTCGAGCACGTTGTACGAGACGGCGGCCGTGTACGCGCCCTCCTCCTGGCTGGGCAGCACGAACTGGCGCACCTCGATGTCCGGCTGGCCGGCGAGCCGCTCCTTGAGCGCGATCAGCCGGTCGGCCTCGGCCTCGGTGGCGGTGAAGCGGGCGGTGTGCGGCGCCCATTCGAGCGCGTAGTCGCCGAGACCGCTGCCGATCTCGATCGGGTTGCTGCCCAGGTACGGCAGTGCCAACTCGGCGAACCAGTGCCGGTGGTTGACCGCGGTGGCCAAGCCTTCGAGCACCTCGGACTGGACCCGTTGATCCCCGGTGATCTCGGCCATCTGTCGCCTCCCCCGGTAGGGACAGTTACCTCGATGGAACGTGAGAGCCCTTCCCTTTTGGTTACGGTATGAAAACCTAGGTCGGATGTGCCAGGGATCCGGTGATTTGCCGGTCTTCTGTGGATCCCCTTGACAGGCCCTTGGAGGAGCCGATGCGGGAGACCGACACGTCGGATCTGCCTCGGGTGACGCCGGGGTCCGATGTGACCAGTGGGGCTGCTGCTGTTCCGCGTCGTGGCCTGTTTCTCGATCTGGCCGCCGTGGCGAGCTTTTTCGTGCTGGCCGCGTGGGTGACCTGGCGGATCTGGCTGCACCCGTCCTGGGGCCTCGCCGCGAACCGGGCCGACCAGGCGTTCTTCGAGTGGATGTTGGGCCACGGCGCGCTGGTCGCCACCGGTCAGGCCGCGCCGTTCTTCTCGGACCAGATGAACGTGCCGCTGGGCATCAACCTGATGGCGAACACGTCCGTGCTGGGCATCTCCATCCCGCTGGCCCCGGTCACGCTGCTGTTCGGGCCGCACGTGGCGTTCAACGTGTTCCTGACCGGCTCGCTGGTGCTCACGGCGACCAGCTGGTACTTCGTGCTCTCCCGCTATCTGCTGCACCGCCGGCTGGCGGCCTGGGTCGGTGCGGGGTTCTGCGCGTTCGCGCCCGGCATGATCTCCCAGGCCAACGGACACCCGAACCTGGTCGCCCAGTTCCTCGTGCCGGTGCTGATCTGGCGGACCCTGGAGCTGCGCCGGCCCCGCTGGGTGCGCAACGGCTTCCTGCTCGCGCTGGTGGTGATCTGGCAGGCGTTCATCAACCTGGAGATCCTGTTCATGACCGCCGTCGGTCTGGTGATCTTCCTGGTGGTGACGGCGGCGGTGCGCCGGCGGTCGGTCGTCGCCGCGTGGCGGCCCTTCGTGCTCGGCGGGCTGGTCGCGGTCGGGATCTCCCTCGCGGTGCTCTGGTATCCGATCGCGCTCCTGCTCTGGGGCCCGCAGTCCTACAGCGGGCTGCCTGACGAGGTCAAGGGCTATGGCGCCGACCTCGCGGCATACGTGGCCCTCTCCCGCGAGTCGCTGCTCGGCAGCATGTCGACGGCCCGCGGGCTGGCGCAGAACGCGGCGGAGGAGAACTCGTTCTTCGGGTGGCCGTTGATCGCCCTGGTCGTGGTGATCGTGGTCCTGCTGGTGCGGCGCAGCGTCGCGGTCCTCGGCCTGCTCGTGGTCGGCGTCGTGTTCGCCTACCTGTCACTCGGTCCCGTGGTGCGCCTGCACGGCTCGCCGACGGGCATTCCGTCGCTGTGGGCGTCCTTGCACGACGTGCCGGTGCTCAGCTCGGCCGTGCCGACGCGGTGGGCGCTGGCTGTCACGCCGGTCGTCGGGTTGCTGCTGGCGCTGGGGGTGGCCGCGGCGTCGGCCTTCACGTCGGTTGCCTTCCGCTCGCTCGCGGCGGCGGCTCTGGTGGTCGCGCTCGTGCCGATCGCGCCGACCGCGCTGCCGGCGACGAAGCTGTCCGACACGCCGACGTTCGTGTCGTCGGGGACGTGGCAGCGGTACGCGTCCGGCGGTCGGAGCATCGTGTTCGTCCCCATGCCGAACTCGGGGATCAACGACCCGATCCGCTGGTCGGCGGCGACGCTGACCCGCATGCCGCTGGCCGGGGGCTACTTCCTGGCGCCGGTCGGTCCGGAGCGGATCGCCAGCTTCACGTCGGAATACCGGCCGACGAACTACTTCCTGCGGTACGTGAGCCGGTCGGGCCGCATTCCGTCGGTCTCCGCGGAGACCCGGGCCAACGCGCTGTCCGATTTGTCCTACTGGAACGCCGGGGCGGTCGTGATCCCCAAGCGGCGGGACTCCCAACGGTGGATCAAGACCTTGACGCAGTTGTACGGCGTACCGCCGCAAAAGGTCGGCGACGTGTGGCTGTGGGACGCGGCCGCGCTGCGGAAGTGACGTGGAACTGCGGGAGATGCGCGCGTTCGTGGCGGTCGTCGAGGAGGGCGGCCTGTCCGCGGCGGCCCGCCGGCTGCACGTCAGCCAGCCCGCGCTGTCGCAGACGGTGACCGCCCTCGAACGGGAGCTCGGCGTCGACCTGCTCACTCGGAGCAGCACGGGGGTCCGCCCGACGGAGGCGGGCCGGACGTTGCTGGCCGAAGCGCGCGCCGTGCTGGCCCGCTACGAGCGGGCGATGTCCGCGCTGTCCCGGCACACCGAGCCCGGCGGCGGCCTGCTCCGGCTCGGCATCCCGCTGGAACTGCCCGGTGACCTGCTCGCCGGTGCGCTGGCCGACGTCGGGTCACGGTTTCCGGCGACCAGGGTGCGGGCGCGGCACCTGTCCACCGCGGCGCAGTTTCAGGCCCTCGCGGCGGGGGAGCTCGATGTCGGCCTGGTCCGGGAGCACCCGGCCGGCGGTCGCTTGGATGCGAGCCTGGTCGTCGCGGAGCCGCTCGGCGTGCTGGTCACCGACGCGGCCGCGGCGCGGCTGGCCGGCCGTGGCGGTGCCCGGCTCGAGGACCTGGTCGGACTGCACTGGGTCGGCTTCCCGCGCTCGGCCAGCCCGGCCTGGTACGACGAGGTGACCGCGATCCTGCGCAGCCACGGCCTGGATCTCGGGCCGGTCGCGCCCGAGGGGCAGGAGCTGATCCCTGAGGTCAAGTTCACGGCGGTGCTGTCCGGGCGCGCCTTCGCGCTGGCGCCACCGCACTGGTCCGCCCCGCTGCCGCCGGGGGTGACCTGGCTGCCGCTGGCCGGCCGGCCGGTGGTCCGGCGCACCTGGGCCGCCTGGCCGGCCAGCTCGCGCCGCCGCGACCTGGGCGGTCTGGTCGCGGCGCTGGAAGCCGCTTATGGCGGCCATAACGAGGGCGAAGAGCCGGGCGGGAAAGCCTGAACGGGCTCCGGCATTACACCCATCGACCGGTCGGGATGTCCCCGGCCGGATCGGAAGGTGAAGCAATGAAAGACCTGACGGGCAAGACGGCGTTGGTGACCGGCGGCACGAGCGGGATCGGCCGGGCGGCGGCGGGTGCGCTGGCTGACCTGGGCGCGTACGTCCTGGTCTCCGGCCGTGACCCGGAGCGCGGCGCGGCCGTGGTGGAGGAGATCCGAACCCGTGGCGGCAAGGCGGACTTCCTCGTCGCGGACCTCCGTGACGCGGCATCCGCCCGGTCGCTCGCGGCCCGCGCCGGCGCCGTCGACGTGTTGGTCAACAACGCGGGAATCTATCCGGACCTGGCCACCGACGCGACCACCGAGGCGGACTTCGACGCGGTGTACGCACTCAACGTCAAGGCGCCCTATTTCCTGGTCGCCGAGCTCGCACCGGGGATGGCCGCCCGGGGCGACGGCGCCATCGTCAACGTGTCCACCATGGTGGCCGAGTTCGGGATGCCGGGCATGGGGCTCTACGGCTCCAGCAAGGCGGCGCTGGTGCTGCTCACCAAGGCGTGGGCTGCCGAGTACGGGCCGCGCGGCGTGCGGGTGAACGTGGTCAGCCCGGGTCCGGTGCGCACGTCGGGCACCGTACCCATGGGATCTGATCTCGATGTGCTGGCGTCGGGCGCGCCGGCGGGCCGCATCGGGCTGGCTTCGGAGGTGGCCGAGGCGATCGCGTTCCTGGCGACCGACCGGTCCAGCTTCGTGCACGGCGCGCTGCTGCCGGTCGACGGCGGCCGGATCGCCGTCTAGGTCCCTCGCGTGTTGACCGCCGGCCGCTGCATCGCCTGCACCAGTGCGGCCGGCGGCGGCGGGTCGGGGAGCGGGCTCGGGTTGTCGGTGCGGAGCGCGTCGAGCGCCAGCGCCAGGAACCTGGGCGCGCTCTCCGGCACGTCCCGCCCGACGGTCCGGATGATGGCGCCGTTGGCGATCAACAGCAGGACGACGTCTTCGGGCGTGAAGTCGGCGCGCAGGGTGCCCTGCTCCTTGGCGGCGCGGATGAGCCGGTTCTGGGTGGCGTGGATGCGGTTGCGGAGCAGCTCCAGGTTTGGATCTGACGGCAGGGTGAGGGTCAGCACGTCGGTGACGGTCGCGTCGTCGGCCTGCATCTCTCCGAGCCGCACCAGGTAGGTCCGGAACGCGGTCCACGGGTCGTCGATCTTCCGGGCGTCCTCGGCGGCGTCGAGGTAGCGCTGGGCCTGGTCGCGGAAGACCGCCTCGACGAGCTCGGTGCGGTCAGGGAAGCGGCGGTAGAGGGTCCCGACCCCGACCCCGGCCTCCTTGGCGATCTCTTCGACCGGCGCGTGCATCCCCTGCGCGGCGAACACCCGACCGGCAGCCTGGATGATCTTTTCGCGGTTGCGCTCGGCGTCCTTCCGCATGGGTGTCATCGTAGCGAAACGGAACTCGAAGTTCCCGTTCCTGGATGACCATGGTCACGATCGCGGGTCGGTAAGGACCGGCCGTGGCACTGTTGCGCGCATGGGAACGGCGATCGTGGTCGGTGGCACCGGCGGACTTGGCCTGGCCGTAGCGGCTCATCTGACCGCGCGTGGTGACGAGGTCGTGGTCACGAGCCGCGACAAGGCCCGCGCCGAGTCGGCGGCCGCGTCGCTCGGCGCCGGCGTCCGGGGCCTCGCGGTGGACCTGGCCGAGCCGTCGACCATCGCGGCTGCGCTGGCCGAGGTCACCGAGGTCGACCACCTGGTCGTCACGGCCACGAGTCAGGTGCCGAACACCCTCGACGCGTTCGACGTGGACGCGGCGGTCACCGCCCACACGATCAAGCTGGTCGGCTATGCCGAGGTGGTACGCGTGCTGCGCCCCCACTTCCGCCCGGGCGCCGCGGTGGTCCTGTTCGGCGGGGTGGCCGCGGACCGCCCGTACCCGGGCTCGACGGCGGTCACGACCCACAACGCGGGCCTCGGCGGCCTGGCGCGGTCGCTGGCGGTGCAGATCGCTCCGCACCGCGTGAACGTGCTCCACCCGGGCATCGTGGGCGACAGTCCGAAGTGGCGCGACATGCCGGACCACCCGCACGTGGCCCGCACGCCACTCGGCCGCCTGGTGACGGTTTCGGAGATCGTCGACGCCACGGACTTCCTCCTCCGCAACGGCGGCGTGAACGCCCAGGAGCTCTACATCGAAGGCGGCGTGCTGGCCGGCTGAGCCAGCTGGCGCACCAGGGATTGCAGCCGCTGCCGGAAGCCTTCGCGGAGCTGCTTGTCCGTCCCGGCCGGCACCCCCGCCGGGAGGTCTGCCCAGAACTCCTGGGTCAGTCGGCATGCGTTCGGCCCGAGCGGCTCGACGGTGAGCGCGCCCCAGGTGGGACACAAGCCGACGAGGCTACGGGTCACCGCGCGCCGACCGTGGTCGAACTCGAGCACCTCGTGCAGGACACCGATTCGGCCGGCCGGGGTCCGCTCGACGAACGCCTGTATCTCGCCGATCCCTTGGCGACCTGGCAGAACGGCTGCTGTTTCGACTGCCTCGAAGAGCGTGAGTGAAGACGCCGGGTCCCACATGAAGGAGAAGACGTCGTCGGCACTCCGCGGCAGTTCGACGGTGGCCGACTCTTTGACGTGAACGGCCGTGGTCGTCACTCTGATCATGCGTAAGCGTGTGCGCACGCCGCATTGTGTCAGTTATCGGCGTGGATCTGGGTACTGAGCCGGCATGCTCATCGCGAACGTCGACTGTCAGGTCTGCTCGAACGGCCTGATGCTCTACACCATGGGCGAGATCTCGGGCCTCTTCCTGGAGTGTGCGGAGTGCCTGACCGGCTACCGGGACCCTGCCGACCTCGCCCACGGCCGGTTCCGTGTCGAGGACCTGCGCGAGCCGACGCGTCCGGCCACTGTGGAGGAAGCCAGGCGCTACCTGCACCGGCCGTCGGGATCCGGGCGATGAGTCGGGACGCGCGCGCCGAACACTTTGCCGACGACGTCGTTGCCCGGTTCGCGTTCCTGGTGGCGGAGTTCGGCTTCATCGGCCCGGACCTCGCGGAGGACGAGTTGGTGGGTTATGCGGCTGGGCCGTGGTCGATCTGGGTCGGGCTCGACCTCCGCAACAAGACCGTCGAAACCGTCATCAAACGCTTCGAGGTGTACGCCCCGCTGGGCGCCCTGACGGCCGTAGGCCTGCCGATCAGTGCGCAGACCCGGGTCGGGATGGCAGCGTCGCTGGCCCGACAGGCGGCGGCGCTCCGCGACCTGGTGCCGGTGCTGTTGTCGCCGACCGGGCCGACGTTGATGGATCAGGCGGCACATTGACCACCGTCAACGTTCTTGTGTGTCCCCCACGGGGAACTCTTCCACGCCCAGCACGCGCAGCAGGTCGAGCCGTTCGCGGGCCTCGGTGTCCGCCGGCGTGAGGACCAGCAGTTGCTGGCCCAGGTCGGGGGTGACCAGGGTTTCGCAGTCCATCGTCAGGCGGCCGACACGTGGGTGGACGAAGGTCTTGCGGTCGGCGCGCCGTACCGCGACCTCGTGTTCGGTCCAGAGCTCGCGGAAATCGGCGCTTTCGGCGTGCAGGCGGTCGACGAGCTTGGCGACGGCCGGGTCGCCGGACCGGCGGCCCACGGCCGCACGAAGATCGGCCACGATCTCGCGGGCGTGTCGCTGCTCCTCCTCGGGCGTCGCGGCGGCGCGGGCGGCGGGGTCGGTGAACCAGCGATATGCCAGGTACCGGCGGTCGCCGGTGAAGCCGGTGAGGTCGCCCATCAGCAGGACGGCCGCCCGGTTCTGGGCGAGGATCTCGCCCAGGTCGGAGAGCACCAGGGCGGGGGTGTCGCCGAGCAGGTCGAGCATGCGGATCAGGCCGGCGCGGGCCATGCGGGCCACCCCGTCGGCCGGTGGTGGCTGGTGGCCGGCCAGGCGGAACAGGTGGTCGCGCTCGTCGTCGGACAGGCGCAACGCCCGGGCCAACGCACCGAGCAGCTGGGTCGAGGGCTGACTGCTGCGACCTTGCTCGAGGCGTACGACATAGTCGACCGACATGCCGGCGATCATGGCCACCTCTTCCCGGCGCAGGCCGGCGGTGCGGCGGCGGGGACCGTCCGCGATGCCGACCTCGGCCGGGCGGATCGCCTCGCGACGTCGGCGCAGGAAGTCGGCCAGCTGGTCACGCTGCATGACCCCATGCTCCCTCGCGAGCGGCGGGACGATCCAGGGAGCGGCTCTCCCACGATGAACGCTCTCTTCCCGCCCGTCCGCGGCGGGCGCAGCGTAGGTGGCATGCAGACACGAACCTTGGGGAGCACCGGACCGGCCGTTTCCGCGCTGGGTCTGGGAGCGATGAGCATGTCCGGCGCGTACGGCGCCGCCGACCGCACCGAGGCCATCGCCACGGTGCACGCCGCGCTGGACGCGGGGATCACACTGATCGACACCGCCGACTTCTATGCCATGGGCCACAACGAGCTGCTGCTCGCGGAGGCACTGCGCGGTCGTGACCGGGACAGCTATCGGCTGAGCGTCAAGTTCGGGCAGCAGCGCGGGCCGGGCAACGAGTTCGGCGGGCAGGACAGCCGGCCGGAGGCGGTGCGCAACTTCCTGGCGTACTCGCTGAACCGGCTGGGCACCGACTACATCGACGTGTACCGGCCCGCGCGGCTGGACCCTGCGGTGCCGATCGAGGAAACGGTGGGCGCGATCAAGGAGATGATCGACGCTGGGTACGTGCGGCACGTCGGCCTCTCAGAAGTCGACGCGGCGACTGTTCGGCGGGCGCATGCCGTACACCCGATCGCTGATCTGCAGATCGAGTATTCGCTGCTGTCCCGGGCGGTCGAGGCTGATGTTCTGCCTACGCTGCGCGAGCTGGGGATCGGTCTGACCGCGTACGGGGTGCTGGGGCGCGGGCTCATCTCGGGCCACTGGAGCGCCGACCGCGTCGCCGGGCCGGGCGACCACCGCGGCCTGAGCCCGCGGTTCGCGAGCGGGAACGTGGAACACAACCTGGCCCTGGTCGAGGCGCTGCGCCGGGTCGCCTCGGCTCGGGGGTGCACCGTCGCACAGCTCGCGATCGCGTGGGTAGCGGCGCAGGGCGACGACATCGTGCCGCTGGTCGGTGCCCGCAGCCGCGAGCGGCTGGCCGAGGCGCTGCCCGCGGCGGAGCTCAAGCTGACGGCAGACGACCTGGCCGAGATCGAAAAGGCGGTGCCGGCCGGCGCGGCCCACGGCGACCGCTACCCGTCGGCCTGGATGTCAACGCTCGGCGTCGGCAACTGAGGCGGCCGTCATTTGCCGAACGGCGAGGGCGGTGAGCCAAAGCCACCCGATGCCGACGGTGATGCGTTGCAGGAGGCCCGCGGTGTCGAGGTTCTGGGCGAAGCCCGCGCTGGTGAGCACGAACAGGACGACGAACGCGATGCCACTCAGTCCTGAGTAGATGGCCCAGCCGGTGGCGTGCCGTTTCGCGAAGGCGTAGGCGAGGACGAGCATCGCCGCGCCGAACGCGGCGAAGCCGGGCAGGGAGAAAACCATGTCGTGCAGGACGCCGTGCCAGCTCGCGGGATCCGGGGTTGGCGGGGTGCCGGCTGGATAGCCGCTGATCGGATCGGTGCGGAAGACGCCGGCACCCAACAGCCCGATGCCCCAGACGGCGATCAGCAGGGGCCCTGCTGCCGCTCCTGGTCCGGGCCTCAAGCTGCGGCGCAGCCCCACCGCGAAGACGATGCTGAGCACGCCGGCGACGAGGAAGTTGGCCGTCTGAACCCAGCCGGCGTCGCCCAGCGACAGCGAACTGACGGGATGACGCATGGGGTCGTAGCCGTCCCGGGTCGCTCCGGCTATCAGGAACGTGACGACGAACAGCGGGCCGGCGAGCAGGCCGGCGATCAGTAGTCGGTTGGGTCTGCGTGGGGGCGGGGCAGGGGTCGCGGCGGCGACCAAAGTCTGGATGCCGGTCATCCGTCAACTTTAGTTGACAAGCATCCGGTCGTCAACCAAGGTTGACACGCCCTGGGCCGCGTGCTGGACCCGTATCGCCAAGCTCCAAAGTGAACAAAAAAGGCGCTCGACCGCTTTCGCTGGTCGAACGCCTTCCGATCTTGCGCGCCCGAAGGGACTCGAACCCCTAACCTTCTGATCCGTAGTTCGCTGGCGGCGTCGCTTCGCTGAGTCCGTCGCCGGCCCATGCGCGTCCGGCGTTTTCCGCAGGCAACTAGCAAGTCCACGCGCCGTGGCGCCGCTGTCAGGGCACATTATGTAGTGAATCCGGAGCCGTCCGGCGGAGGTGCGGGACGTTCGATCACCCGTGGAGCGATCCTCTCTCCGCTACAGCAACAACAACGGATCCTAAACTTAAATATCGGATGCATCAACGCCGTAGGCCGTCAACAAAGAAGGCACGGGGAATCTTGGTGTCACCGACCGCGTCGGCGTCGCGCCTTTCTCGCGTTTCGTCGGCTAAACCTGGTTCCGCGCGAACAGCTCGTACTTCCGCTGACCGAAAAGCTCTGCCGCCGCTTCGCTGCCACAGTGGCCGACCACTCGATACGACCTGTGATGCGCGATCTCGTGGAAAATGGTAACTACTGCGGTCTCAATATCTTTCAGTGCCAGACTCGACACCAGGATGAGCGGGCGGCCGCGCCGACCAACAAGCGGACGACCGTACCCGTCGTGGGGGCTGGCGCCGTAGGCAGGACTCCCATTGGTGCCGTGCAATGCAGTGACGCACTCGATGTCGTACGCTCGCACGCTCATGCCACAGCGCCCCAGCAATCCCACCACCTTCTGGACGTTGAGCGTCGGGGACGCGTCACCCCGCGTCCGCCAGTGTGCTGAATTTCGTCGCATCGGGACCTCACCGCTTGCCGTCGAATCGCCTGAGTGGATCGGGATCTAGGACAGCAAGATCGATGTCCAGTGGTCGATGCTCCGGGATGGTCCCGGTCGATCTCGGATGGGCCGAACCGATACCTGTTCCGGTGAGGTGCGCCTATGGTGCTCACGGTCGACCACTCCGTACGCTGTCCCGGAACATCCGACGCGCGCGCCGGAGGGGTGATCACACTGACGTCGGCCGCCATCGCCGATCTCTTAACCATCCGCAGCTGGCCGGATCTCGCTGCTCATCTCAGTGCTGTCCATGCGCGAACCGGAATGAGCTACACCGATCTTCAGCGCATCGGGAAGGCAAGGGCGAAGGCCGACCCGCGGTCGCGTGAACTGCCGACCAGCACGGTCAGTGACGTGCTGAGCGGCAAACGGCCGGTCAAGAAGGATTTCCTGGAGAGCCTGCTCGCGGCCTGGCAGGTACCTGCGGACGAACACAGGCAGATCGTGGAGGTGTGGCGACGGATCAATGCAGCGGTGGGGCAAGGGCCCGCCAACTCACGCCGCTTCGACGAGGCGTCTCCGCGTGAACTCGGAGTTCATCCGGCCATCTCGACCGGCGATGCTTCTGATGACTTGCCTGGCTATGTACCACGCGACTTCGACGAGCGCCTCCACGACCTGATCGGCAGAGGGGTCGAGCGCGGAAAGTTCATTCTGCTGATGGGTGCATCGTCGTGCGGCAAGACCAGATCACTTTTCGAAGCTGTGCGTAACATCGTGCCCGACTGGTGGGTGGTGCAGCCGACGAGGACACAGGAGATACACGAGCTCACGGCCACGCCGACCGAACGAACGGTGCTGTGGCTCGACGACCTGCACCGGTACCTCGGCACTGATCCGCCGTTGCGCAAGTCAGACATCGTCTCTCTCGTCCGGGCCGGGATCCTCGTGGTGGGCACTCTCTGGCCAACCCACTACTTTGCCCGCAAGCAACTCCGCCAAGCAGACGGCACCGACACCCATGCCGACGATCGGTTGCTGCTGGAGTTCGCGGACGTGATTCCCGTTCCGGATGTTCTTTCGGGGGACGAACGGCATCGGGCCGGTGAGCTCGCGACGACCGACAGTCGGATCGGGATCGCTCTCACAAGCTCGGATGCGGGACTCACCCAGGTTCTCGCCGCAGGCCCCGACCTGGTGAACTCGTGGGAGCAGGCACCCGACCCGTACGGCAAGGCGATCATCTCGGCCGCCGCCGACGCACGCCGGCTCGGCGTACAGGGCCCACTCACCGCCCAGCTGTTGACGGAGGCGATGGCTGGTTACCTGTCGCCAGCACATCGGGTAGCAGCTCCGTCATCCTGGCTGGACCGCGCGCTTAGGCATGCCACCGCCGACCTGCACGGGGCGGTTTCGGCCCTGACTCCTGTGGCGGGCCAGCAAGGCGGAAGCGTGGACGGGTACATGGTTGCCGACTACCTGACGCAACACCTCGCCCGAATCCGCCGGGTCGAGTGCCCACCCCACAGCCTATGGGCCGCGCTGGTCACCCATGTCCGTGACGCTAACGACCTCCGCCGGCTGTCTAGCTCAGCCTTGGCCCGCATGCGGTACCGGTATGCCGAGGCGGCTCTCGATAAGCTTCGCAAGATCCACGAGCCTTCCGCCGTTGTGGAGCTCATTACTCTGTTGCGGCGCCAGGACAGGTTGGTGGAGGCACTCGGGGTCGCCGAAGCGTGGTTGGCGGCCGCGCCCCAGGATGACGAGCGACGGGCTTTGCGTGCAAATCTCGTTCGGCTACAGACCCGTGCCGAAGAGTTCAGGGGGCCGGCGACAGAGAACCCGCGGGCGGCGGAACTGTTGGCAGAGTTGCTCGCAGATGGCGGGCGCGCAGACGCCTTACGCACGAGGGCTGCCACCGGCGACGCCGTCGCCTCCGAGGATCTAGCGGAGCTCCTGGCCGATCGTGGCTGCTTGGACGAGTTGCGCGAGCGCGCGAATAGTGGCCAGCAGGTCGCCGCCGCACGCCTCGCCGAACTGCTCGCTACCCTCGGACGGGTCGACGAGCTCGGGCACCGCGCTGAATCAGGCGATCAGACCGCCGCCCGCCATCTGGCCTGGATCGGCGAGGCCAACACCGATCTCCGGATGGCTAGCTATGGCGGCCTAGCGGAGCTTCGTGCTGCCGCTGACCGCGGCAACGAGGAGGCCGCTACCGACCTGACCGCTGCACTATTCGAGGCGGGCGACCACAGGGCGTTGTTGGACGAGGTCAACGCCGGAACCCAACTGGCCGTCGAACGCTACCTCGCTTTGTTATGCGCTGATCCCGCGGTAGACGGTGGCCTTGTCCGCCAGATTCGAGCGTTCGGCCTGGGCGCCGACGGCTCGCCCGACCGACCAGGAGCCTCGGGATGACCCAGGGCGAACGTGACTGTCGCCCCGACGTGTTGGCCCGACACCTGAGCGAGCTGCCATCCGACCGAGTGTTGCGACTGCCCGAGATGAGCGCGGACACGGTCGCACGCACCCTGGCCCGGGGCACCTCAGATTGGCCAGCGGGTTTGGTCCACCGCGTGCTGTCCGCTACGAGGACGGCAGACCTGGTCACGGCGATGCCCGACGACATCGAATCCGCGGCAATTGGCCTGTTCCCTACCTGGCTCCCGGAGGCTGAGCACATCCGAGAACCCGGTGGTGCGGGACTGACCACCGTTCGGGCCGTCGCTGCCGCCCGCGCGCGGCGGTCGGCCCACTTCGGTCCGTTTCTCGGTGACCTCGCAGCCGCGGCGCTGGCAGGAAGGGCCACCTCCAGGCGGAGGTTTCCGCTGGAGATTCGGGCGGTCGGCCTGACCCGGGTCATGACCGACGCTCTTCACCGCGACCGACTGGTGCTCGTAATTGACGTTCCCGCCGGGCTAAGCGCTGCAGCCCAGCACGTTGTCGCCGCCGCTTGTGAATGGATCGCCGATCGCGGGCGTTGTGGTGTCTGGCTCACCGGTGCCCCGCTGGAGAACATCGACTGGTTGGCGTCAGCCTCCCTGACCGAGCCTTCGACCGGATCGGCAGGTGCTCGGCCGGCGTGGCCCCCCGTGAACGGTGCTCCGCACCCGCGGAGCACTGCCGAGGCAGTGTTGGAGGCGGCGCTAGCCGTTCGGCCGTGGGCGGCTGGGCGACGCTGGAACCAGGTTCATCACTTCCACCCTCTGCGTACCCCCGTACGGCCCGACCTGCTCTGGGTGGAAGAACGGTGCGTTGTCGAAATCGACGGGCGCGAGCACTGTGAACCGGTGCGATTCGAGGCCGACCGGCGGCGCGACGTCCAGTTACAACTGGACGGCTACGCCGTGCTCCGATTCACCAACGCCCGCGTCCTGTACGACGTCGAGGCGGTGGTCACCCAGATCGGCCAGTTCATCGAAGCTCGGCGACACGAACTTGTGAAAGGGACAGCATGGCCAACGACGACCTGACTCCTTCCGATGGCGCGATTCTTATGGCCCTCATGGCAGAAGCCCGCCCGATGCTCAACACCGAACTCTTCGAAAACTATGGAATCGATGTTGAGAAGTCGCGACGCGAGAAGCTCAACCGGATGCAGCTGATCCACAGTGAGAGAGCAGGCCGAACCTTTCGGCACGAGCTGGACGACAAGGGTTGGGTGCGGGTGCAAGACGACCTCGATGTCAGCAGCCCGAAGGCCAGAGCTATCGGCGGCGCGCTCAGCGCACTACACATCAATCTCCGGGGACGTGTGCTGCCGCGCAGTGGTTACCGAAATCTCAGCGAGATGTTTGCCCGGTCCGACATCGCTCCGCCCGGACAGCCGGGCAACCTGGACCTCCGCCTGCGCAATGCCTACGCCGCCCTAGCGGCGGAACCAAGGGCGTGGGTGGCGCTTTCTCGACTGCGGCCGTTCTTCGGGGATGTGTCGACGGCCGAGCTCGATGACGCGCTACGCACCCTGAGCCGGGCGACCGACGTCAACCTGGTACCGGAGAATAACCAAAAGGTTCTCACTGATTCTGACCGGGCAGCGGCGCTTCACATCGGTGGACAAGACAAGCACCTGCTGGCGATTGGGGTGTGATGAAGGACGAGGAGCGCGCCGCCCTTGCGGCGCTCAGGTTCAACTGGGCGCCAGTCCCGGACGACGTGTGGCGGCCGCTGCCGTTCCACGTGGACGGGCTGCACGCGGGCGTAATCCAGGCTGTGACGCGTGGTCTGGAGGACGTTTCAGTCAGTACGGACGGCAACCCGATCGGCCTGACGCTTCAGGGGCAGCGCGGCTCCGGAAAGACCCACCTGCTCGGTTGGCTACGCCAGCAGGTGCAGGCCCAAGGCGGCTACTTCTTCCTGATCAGTCTGCTAGACGCGAAGGGATTCTGGAGTAGCGTGCTGGCTTCGATACTCGATGGGTTGGCCAGGCCGGTGCCGAGCAGTGAGCCACAGCTGCGGCAACTGTTGCGGCGGCTGTCGGCTCTGGTCGGTGTGCCGCGCACCGCTCGCCGCGCCTTCATGGGTGAAACCGCGTTGACCAAAAGGGCGCTTGACGTCTTTGTCGAGGGCCTCACCGAAGTCGACGAGTACGTCGCTCGGACGTCTCACGAGACGGCTCGCGCTCTGGCCCTGAGCGCCTCAGCCGATGTGGCCCACCGGGACGTCGCAGACAGCTACTTCGCCTGCGGCGAGGAAGACGCGCCCGGTGAACGCGCCGCTTGGGGAATGCGTCGAGCGCCACAGACAGCGGAAGAAATAGTTCAGGAGCTGTCGCGGCTACTCGCGCTGACCGGCCCGACGGTGGTGGCGGTCGACCAGATCGACACCATGCTCGCCCAGTCCGCCTTGAGCGGCGATCTGGCCGTGCATCAATCCCAAAGTGGTACGCAGGATTGGCACCAGGCACTCGTGTTGGAAGGCGTCGCTGGCGGCCTCATGTCGCTGCGGGAGCGTACCCGGCGGACGTTGACCGTGGTGGCGTGCCTGCCCACCTCCTGGGCCTTGATCAAGACAAAAGCGACGGACACGGTCGGCGACCGGTTCCGCGAAACACCGCATCTGTCCACGATCAAGAACAACGACCTCGCTCGCGAGATCGTCGCGCGACGGTTCGACGCCTACTTCGGTGCACTCGGCTTCGAGCCGCCGTACCGAACGTGGCCGGTGCGGCCGGAGGCGTTTATGGATGCCGGCGACTACACGGTCCGACAGCTGCTTATCGCCATCGATGCACATATCCGCGCCTGTCTGTTGTCTGGCGATGTCGTCGACCTAACTCGGCTGGACGGTCCGCCGAGCAGCGAACCCCAGTTGGCCTCAGCTGTAGCGCCGTCGAGCGTGGACGCCGAGACACTCGCCAACTACGACGCGCGCTTCGACGCGCTGAAGAAGAGCGCTGAGGTGACCATGCCGCTGGAGGCCGAAACCGAGGACGCCACAGTGCCGCAGCTTCTCGCGGCCGGGTTAACCGCATGGATCCTCGAGGATGTCCAGCGCAGCGAGGTTTTCACCCTCGACCCACCACCGAGTAGCAAACCCGACCTGCATGCACGCCTGCGCCTCACCCTCGATGAGAGCACCGAGGATCAGGTCCACTGGTGCTTCCGAGCGATCAGCGACACGCATCACGGCAATGCGGCGCTCAACCGATTTCGACGGGCCAACATCGCTGCAGGTCTCGACAGCGCGGTCGCGAAGCGACAGCTGTTCCTGCTGCGCAACGGCCGCTGGTCAGACAGCGTCAAGACGCAGCAAGCTCTCCAGGCGTTCGCCGAGGCCGGGGGACAGACCTTGGGGCTGGACCACGAGGACCTACGAATCCTCTCTGCCCTCCGGACCCTTCTCGACGAGGACCCTGTCGAGCTGCAGCCCTGGTTAGCCTCCCGCCGCCCAACCCAACACGTCACAGTGCTGCGCGCCGCTCTAGCTGACATCGACTCCTGGCTGTCAGCGGGCCGCGATTCCGGCAGCCCACCTGCCGATGAGGACCATGTGCCCCCGGAGCCCACGGTAAAAGGCGTCGCCACAGTGCCGTCCAGTGGCCCTCACGTCATCGCAGTGACTGCAACACCGGCTTTTGCGGTCGGGCACGACTACGAGACGGCGCAGCCGGTTGGACTCGAACTAGAAGCACTGCGCAAGCACATGACTATCTTCGCGGGGTCTGGTTCCGGCAAGACGGTGTTGATTCGCCGGATCGTAGAAGAGTGCGCCCTACAGGGCATTTCATCCATCGTTCTCGACCCCAATAACGACCTCGCCCGGCTCGGCGACAGTTGGCCCGAGGCGCCATCTGCATGGGGTGACGGGGACGCGGCGAAAGCCGCCGACTATTTGCGACACACCGACGTCGTGGTTTGGACGCCGCGCCGGGAGGCGGGACGGCCGCTCAGCTTCCAACCGCTGCCCGACTTCCGCGCCACGCTAGATGATCCGGACGAGTTCGCCGAATCGGTCGAGGCCGCAGTCGCGTCGCTGGCGCCCAGGGCGATGCTCAACGGACGCGCGGCCAAGGCCCACCTGGGCCAAGCGGTGTTGCGGCGTGCAGTCGAGTACTACGGCCGGCGCGGCGGCACCCGGCTCCAAGGTCTCGTCGACACCCTGGCCGAACTTCCCGACGGGATAATCGATCTTGACGACGCCGACAAGATCGCTGCCGGGCTGGCCCAGACGCTCACCGCCACGATGGTGAACGATCCGCTGTTCGGCGGTTCGGGCACGTCGATGGACCCGGGTCTTCTGCTCACCCCAAGCGCCAACAAGCGCGCGCGGATCTCCGTCGTGAGCCTGATCGGACTGCCCTCCGACGAGGCACGTCAGAGCTTCGTCAACCAGCTACAGATGGCGTTGTTCGCCTGGATAAAGAAGCATCCCGCCGCCGACCGCCCACTGCTTGGCCTGCTGGTTATGGATGAGGCCCAGACCCTCGCCCCCTCGGGCGCCATGACGGCCTGCACGCAGAGCACTCTTGCGCTGGCCTCGCAGGCTCGCAAGTACGGGTTGGGTCTGCTCTTTGCCACCCAGTCACCGAAGGGTCTCCACAACCGAATTCCCGGAAACGCGGCGACCCAGTTCTACGGCCTGCTCAACAGCCCGACGCAAGTCGAGGCCGCCAGAGAGATGGCCAAGGCCAAGGGCGGCGATGTCCCGGACATCTCACGGCTGAGCACTGGCGAGTTCTACCTGGCCGCGGAAGGAGCGCCACCGCGTAAGCTACGCACACCTCTGTGCCTGAGCTACCACCCACGCAGCCCGCTCACAACGGAAGAGGTCGTCGCTCGCGCCAAAGCTGAGACCGTGCAAGCGGCAGGCCGCGCCGAGGTGACTTAATCGGATCAACGACCGCCGGCGGTTACGTATCTACCGTCCAGCCTCGTGCGCTGCAGTCCTGATGCGTCCACTCCGTAGTCAGGCTGGGGCTTTCCACTCACAGCGTTCAGCAAACTGTCGCGTCTTTCCGCGTGCCTCCGGTGGCGTATCGCCTGGTCCGGCGCGCGACGCATCTCGCGGCCTGGCCCGTCGCCCTCACCTATTCGCCCCGTCCGGACGAGTCCGCTGCAGAAGCGGAGCGTTCGAGCACCATCGGAGTACCGTGCCCGCCCGAGGGTTCTCGTGAACAGTTCAAAGCCGCATGGATAAACGCGACGCCTCGACCAGTGCTTCCTCTGGTCAGGGCCTTGCCTGTTCTACGCGTGAAGGAACCCGCTGGCTACGAGGATGACCCGCGGGGGCAGGGCCTTCTACTGGGTCGATCGGATTTTGGAGGACCTCAGGGAGTTGATACGGCAGGGTGAACGCTACCTTCGGATTCTTGACGTAGGCCGCGGGCTCGACGTGACGGGTCACAATCAGCGAAATCACCCGCCAAGGATGTACTTCGGTAACGCCGCAGGCGTGTGCGACGGCGTGGGCGTGCCGCTGGATCTGTTCGGCTTTCTCAAGGAGTTTGGGAACGAAACGGCTGCGCTTTCCGTGGGTGAACTGGCGGACATGGTGTCGCATTGCCGCGATGCTGTAGGGCGTCGCGAGGTCTTTGACTTCGCAGATCCACAGCCGCGAGTTGACTGGATCGGCGATGAGCAGGTCGATCTCACCGACCGGGTTCCGGATGCCAAGACGGGCTTGTTCACTTTGATTGAACTGGAATCGATGCGGCAGGCTGAGGTCAGCGACGAGGTCGCGGACCGTCGTCTCCAGCTCGTCGTTGCGGCCCTGACGGTGCTTGGTCATCGCGTCGGAGACACCCGGCGGCAGCACGTTGGCGGGGTGCGGTAGCCGGGCGGCTGTGAGGTAGCTGTTGTGGATTTGCAGGGCGGCATGGATCAGCCACGGCATCACCAGGATCCGGCCGTCGATCATCGGCAGAGGCCGAGTCAGCAGGCGATGGGACCGCTGCTCGACGTTGAGAAACCGCCGGGCACCACCCTGCTGGAGTTCGACAGGGTCGATCTGGAGGAGCTGAAGGGCAGCGCGGATCTGGGCCTCGGGGAGGGCGGACCAGTCGGCGGCCTCACGGATGAGGTCGTCCGGGTTGACAGTGGCGATGCCGTCCTCCTCGGTTGGCCAGTCGGCGGCGGTACCGAGCCCGGCCGCGAGGCCGTCGAGCCCGGTGCCCCATCCGCGGGCGAGCAACGCGTCGACCTTGAGCAAGGATGGTTCGGCAAACTTGCCCAGCCGCTCGAAGGGGAGGCGGTCGCGCTTCTGGCCGGCGTGCTGAAACCGGGAGCCCTCCTGGCTGGCGTATTCGGTGAGGTCGTCGACCGTCCACGGTTGTTGGGCGGCCACCGCGATGAGGTGGTCGAGCTGGGCGCTGTGGTATGCCGCGAGGTCGATGTCCAGGGGCGGATCGCTGCTGCTGTCTCGCTGGTCGGCGAGAACAGGCCTGCTCTGCACCACGAAGATGCCGTCGTCGTTGATCTCGACCTGGAGACCATGCAGGTCCCGTTCGTACCCGTAGTCGGCGGCGGCGGTGCGGGCGAGCAGATCGGCGAGGGCGGCGAGTTCACCGAGGTCGAGCGCGTCGACGGTTCGGGTTCCGGCGGGCGGGTCCGCCAGTGCTGCCTCGAGCAGTGTCTGCAGTGATGTCATGGTGGCGGAGCGGTCGCCGTCGCGGGCTGCGTCGTGCCAGTTGGCCGCCCACGGCCCAGCGAGCGAGTGCATGATCTGGTGGCTTCGGCGCAGGTAGGTGGCGTAGGCGGCGTTGAGCCGGACCGCGAGCTTGTGCAGCAGGGACGGGTCGCACGCGGCGATCCGTTCCCGGAGCGTCTCCTCGATCGTGGGCAGGATCGTGTCCTGGCAGATGGCGTGCGCGTGCGTGTCGCTGTAGGTACCGGAAGCGACTCGGTGGCGAAGGCGATCAGTCACGGCGCGTAGCGCCCTCGCCCGAATCGCCGGCGTCTGAGGCAAGGTGTCGACCGGAGCCGCCTTCGGCCGGCCATCTGCGACAGCGTGCAGTGTCATCAGCGGCCCGACCTGCTCCCACGCATCGAGGAACGTCTCCGCCGATGTTCCAGGGTTCGCGTTCCGGTCTACGCGGATGCGACGGACGAGTTCGTGCAGGGTGCTGCCGAGAATGTTGTGGCCGGTCATTGGGTCGGTGTGGAGTAGTTCGAGGACGTCGGGTCCGATGATGACGCTCAGCACGGCCGGCTCCGCCGCGCAGGCGACCCGCAGCCCGTATCCGCGGCTTGGATCGGGGGCCGGGTCGTCGGTGAGGCTGAGGATGATCGTGAGTGGGGTGTCGGGGAGCCGGAAGTGTGAGGCGATGTCGTCCCGGCCGGTGATGCAGTTGAGGACGGCGTCGGCGAGCTGGAAGTACATGTCCGCGTCGAGGTTCAGTGTCGCGGCGTCCGAGCCATCGATGCGGATGACCAACGCCGAGTCCGGGTTGACCAGAGCGATTTCGCTGTGACGGGTGGTGAACAGGTGCGCGGTGCCGTCGGAGTCGACGGTCGCGATCGGCCAGTCCCGATGCTCCGGCAGGCCGGTGGCAGCCAGAATCGCGTCGGTCGCCTCCCATCCGGCGGCCTGGACCCAGGTGGCGTCGTATTCGGCTGCCACGATGTGCAGCACCGTTTCCTCGCCGGCTTCTTCACCCGCGTCTTCGCCCGGCCGCGTCTCGTCGGCTGGGCCGGTGTTGTCCTGGTCGGGGGGAGGGCCGATACGTCCCCAGTCGCGCCAGGCCGTCCACACGTCCAGGATGTCCTGGAAGACGACAACATCATGCCTGTCGTGTTCGCTGAGATCCTGTAGGAAGCATTCGACGGTGGCCCAGTCGCCGCCGGCTGCGTCAATGAGTTCGACGAGCTCTTCGATGTGGAGCAGGATGACGTCCCGCACCTGATGCCAGTTGATGACCAGCGGGCCCCCGTACACGACCACCTTGGCGAGGTGATCGACCCGCATGGAGGCGGTTGCCGGGGCCGGGTGATCGCCCAGGACGTGCCAGGTGTCGGTCTCGACCTGCCGCCTGTCGAGGAGATCGATAGCGTGCTCGATCGCCGTGGTGAACATGTTCGGGCTCAAGGCGCTGATGACCGTAGCCACCGTTCGTGAGCCAATGATGATCGGTGGGGTGCCGAGGTCGATTTCCATCGGCGCCGACCGGTTGACCCATCGCTTGTTGAACACCGCGAAAGCGTGGCCGCACATGAACGCCTGGAGACGGGCGGCGTCGCCCTCGCCGATCTCTGGGCGTCGAAGAAGGATGTCGGCGGCAGCGTTCAACGCGTCGAGCGTCAGACTGGCCGGAACCGGAAATACCGTGTCGCCCGAACGCAGGCGAAGGACGGGGCCGAGCGTCGGGAGTCCGGGCATAACGGCGAGGGCCACCCGGGCGGCGTCGCGGGTGAGCCAGGTAAGAGCCTGGGCGGCGCGTTCGGGGTGGCTGCACCGGTCGGTGATGCGGCGCGGGTCGCCCAGCCTCGCCATAGACTGCCGGACCGCGTCGACCTCGGCCGCCGACACGGCCGCGGTGCTGGTGGCATCGTCGGCGGGCGTCTCATCAGCCAAGTCCCACGCCTCGGCCAGGCCCATCAGGGCATCGTCGCCGTGCGCAAGCACCACCTCGATCAGGTCAGTCAAGGTGAAGCCGACGACGTCGAGCAGCGTAGGATCGACAGCCCGTGCCGTGGTGGCAAGTCGTCGTAGCAGCATGAGCGGGTAGAGATTGTCGCCGGGATGGATCCGCCATCGACGACCGTCGAGAGTGAATCCGACCGGGTGCCGTGGATCATTTGACACGCCCCGCGGCAGCACGGGGTATCGGGCGACCTCGACAGCGGTGTTCACCAACTCGGCCAGATCCGGGTCTGTGGCCGGCCGGCTCCCGGCTGGCGGCACGCGAACAGCCCGAAGCCACAGCAGCGTCAGGTGGTACTGCCACGGCCGCGACCACGGGGCGTCAATCGCGGCGCCCAACAGAGGAATCACGGACGCAGCCGTGAACCTGTCCAGCGCCTCATCAATCGCTGCCCACTCGTCAGGCCCCATACCTTCGATACGGTCGGACTGGCCGCCGCTCTCGTCGTTCCAGGAAAGCACAGCATCCATCGTCTCGTGAGCCGGCCTGATTGCCCGACCCATTTACCGAGCAGCCGGCGCGGCGGTCGGATGAACTCTCGAAAGTCGATTGGCGGCACTTCGGGCGCTTGCTTGACTGGGCGACGTCCCTCGATCTAGACGAGAAGGATTCACATTAAGGGCCCCGAGAACCCGCACCGGCTTCGGACGACAGCAGCGACGAGCCCGACGACACAGGCCGGCCGGCGTCGCATCGGCATGACCCGGCGGCTGTTCCCGCGTTGCCGCGGCTAGCCGACCTTGCATGGGATGAGCCGCACGATGCCGGCCTGCGGGTCGAGGACCTTGCAAAGGGACCAGCACGGCCGACGCTGGGACACCGACCAGGGCGACACGCCCGAGCCCAATCGTCCGGCATACATGCAGGCCGACCTTCCGCCACTGCTGCCCTGGTGGGGACCACGACCGCACAGGGTCTGACGTACGTGCACGATGGCAACGCGGATACTCTCGCAAGGACTCGAATGATCAATTGGTACGTCGGCCGCTTCAACGTACGTGCGCGTGCCCTGTAGGGAACTAGTCGGTGCCGTGCACTCGGAGCAGTTCCAGGCGTTCGCGGGCCTCGGCGTCCGCGGGGATTAGCACCAGCAGCTGCTGACCCTGGTCGGGAGTGATCCAGGTTTCGCAGTCCATCGTGCGCCGCCGCCTTGCGGATGCACCACGGTCTTGCGGTCGGCGCGCCGGCCCGCGACCTCGTGCTCAGGACGCAGCCGGCCGAGGTCGGCGCTCGCGTCCCACAACCGTGCACGAGTCCGTTGACCGGCGCGGACCATCTCGCCGAGATCGAGAAGACGGTGCCAGCTGGTGCCGCGCGCGGCGACTGATCCCGTCTGTGATGTCCAAGGCGTCGGGAATTGACTCAGGAGCTTCGGCGGAACCCGCCCCGAACGGGTTCCGCCGGGAAGCTCGGTTTCTCCCGCAGCAGCGCAGGCGGCGGCCCCCGAGCCGAGCATCCGGCGGCGCCGCTAGGTGTACTCGGTCATGACGTTGGTTGCAGGCGGCTGAATGGGGGGTTGGCCGCCGAGTGCGGTGTGGCGGCGTTGAGTGTTGTAGTGCTCGAGCCAGGGAGCAAGGGCTGCGGTGCGTTCGGTGTTGGTGGTGTAGGGGCGCCGGTAGGCGCATTCGGTGGCCAGGGTGCGGTTGTAGCGTTCTGCTTTGCCGTTCTGCCAGGGGCAGTGGGGTTTGATAAATTTCTGCCGGATGCCTAGTTCGGTGCAGACGGCTCGCAGTGACCAGCGGTAGGCCCAGGCGTTGTCGGTCATCAGGCGTTCGATGGTGTGGATGCCGTGCTGGTGGAAGTAGCCGACGGCGCGGGTCAGGAAGGCGGCGCAGGTGGGGCCTTTCTCGTCGGGCAGGACTTCGGAGTAGGCCAGTCGGGAGTGGTCGTCGACGAGGGTGTGGACGTAGTCGTAGCCGCGTCGGGTGGTGCGGTCGCGGGTGGTTTCGCGGCCGGCGCGGCCCAGGACGCGCCAGCCGCCGCCGTCGGGGATCCGGCCGATCTTCTTGACGTCCATGTGGACCAGTTCGCCGGGGTGGTCGCGTTCGTAGCGGACCGCGGTGGCCTTGGACGCTTTGATCACCTGTCCGGTGATCGGGTCCAGCAGTCGCAGGTGGGGTATGTGGTGACGGCGCAGGATCCGCCCGACAGTGCGGGCTGCGACACCGACCTCGGCAGCGATCCAGTCCTGCCCGCGCCGGAACTCGGCCCGGGCCTCCAACACCCGTTCCTCGATCGCTGCCGGGGTGCGCCGCGGACTGCTGTGTGGCCGTGACGACCGATCCTGCAGACCCGCGGCGCCGTGCGCGGTGTGCCGGTCGATCCAGGTCTTGACACATTTACGGGAGATTCCCATCGCCGCGGCGATGTGTGCCTGCGGCCAGCCGGCCTCATACCGCTCGATGATCAGCATCCGGCCGTGGAACGTCGTTCGGGCGTTAGGGTGTGACACGAAAGCCTCCGGCGGAGTGCGGTCCTAGACAACCCACACCCCAACCGGGGGCTTTCCCTATGTCAATATCCTCCGCCTGCTACCAACGTCCCGGCCGGGTACAGCTAGGAAGCTTTCATCCCACGCCGAGGGAGGTCGCGATGTTGACTTCAGTCATGATGACTGTCCAGCTCAACCTGACGCCACCTGGATGGGGCTCGCGACCGCGGCCCTTAGCCAAGCCCGCCATGGACGGTCTCGACCGCCATCAGGCTGGATTCCGAACGGGATCTCGGGACGACACCCGATGGCAGCTGAGCGTCATCGTTGCCCTCAGAGACAAGGTGAAGAAACCACGTCAGGGCGTCGCAAGCCGCCTCAGCAGCGCCTGCCTCCTCGATCAAATCGAGAGAGAACCACGGCACAAAGTCGATTTTTGCCGCCGGCATCGTCATGCCGTCAATCTTGTTGCAGCGTTGCCGGAACTCTTCCCGCAACTCGGGACGATCGAATGGCGGCCATTTCTTGAGTTGGTTGAATAGGACTTCGCCGTAATAGCTGCCCGGGTATATCACCCATGGTGCGACGGCGCGGCCCGCGTCCCAGCACAGATACACGTGGACCTCGTCGCCCGTTGCGTAACGAAGCTCGCCGCCGTGTTCCTGCCAGGTGGCGAGGACCTTACGAAGTTCTGGTGCCGCCTCGTCGGCGGGCTCGTCTGCGGTGAGGGCGTCCCAGAACGCCGCTTCTGCGTCTTCGTCACTCGCAACGGGCACCGGCGCCACATCGGTATCCATGCCAAGAGCGTCTGCGAGTTCGATCGGCCACATCTGTTGTTTTGGGTCGGCCTTGCCGTCGATGAAGGTGACGCCTTCGGCGGTGAGAACGTCGCGCGGGTCGTCCTTGCGGCCTGGTTCGGCCCACTTGAAGCCTGCCGCGATTGAGCCGTCGGCTCGCAGGACCCTCCAGCCGTTCCGAACTGCGTTGCTGCCGAGGTAGCGGCCAACGGCGACCTGAGAACTCCCGATCAACTCCGCGAGGTGGCTGTAGGACGTCCACGTTCCGGCTGGCAGCGCCGCCAAGGCCTGCCGAAGCATCCGCCACTTCGGACCCTCGACAGGTGGCTCCGCTGGTCGCGCGATTGGGCCTGGCCAAAGCTTGATGGCACGTGTGGCAAGGTCGTCAGCGCGGGCAAGTATCTGCGCAGGCCCCCAGGCCTCACTGTCAGCAATCCTGTGATTCATCGCGAGCCCGCTGTCGCGGAGTTGTGTGCGCTTCTGCGCGAAGGGCTTATTGCCAAGCTCGCCGTTGTAGCCGCTGAGGGTCAGGTTACCGAGCCCATGTACGAGTGCGGTGTGCGCGTCCTTAATCGACTGCCCCGCGGGTACAAGTTCCTCGAGGTCGCGCCGCCATGTCTGGCTCAGCGTCTGGGGCATGACGTGCTCGATTGTCAACTTTGCCCGAAGCCAGTCCACCGGCTCCTTGTGGTCGAAGCTCTCCTCGAGCCGGCGGAGCACGAACTGTCGTTGCGGTCCTCGACCTGCCCAGTAGAAGTTGCGTTCGCGGATCGCCTTGCGCAAGGTGTCATCGTCGGCCCAGTAGTGCCGCTCCTTGGATAGGTATGCGCGCAGCTTGTCGGCGATCGGACCTGTGGCTATCTCGGCTGGGGCGCCGTTGAGGACTCGATTGAGGTTGTTGGTTGCTACACCGCACACCATGCGCCGGACGAGAAAAGATTCCAGGATCGCAATGACCTCCACGACCTCTTCGTGACTCGCGGTGCCTTGATCCCGCCGATCTAGCGCGGACAGGAGCACTGGGTACGTCGTTGTCGCGTCCCAGGCGGCGAGTCGCCGGAGCCCGGCTCGTACATCTGGGTGATGCTCCTGCTTCGGACGTTGGATGACGTCGAGGAGGGCAGCGCGTCGAGCCAGCTCGGCAATCTCTTTCTCAATGCCGGCTTCGTCGCGGTTCGACTCCAGCGCTCGCAGACGGCTCTGCTGGGCCCGGTACACGTCGTCGCGGCGCACCGACGCCTGACCCCGCAGTACGAGGTCGAGCCAGCCGAGCAGTTCCAGCCCGGAGGACCCGAGGCGTTCCTGCATCGGAAGCCAGAGCTGCTCGTACACGGCATCGCCGCGGGTTGGCAAAAGCATGAATAGGTAGTTGCGCAGGAGGTCAGCTTGGTCGAGGCTCCGACCCGTGTTGTTCAGGGACTCAAAGATCCTGTGGGCGTTATCGTCTCGTCCGGCCGAGATCTCAACGATCTCCAGCCGACGCGTGATCGCCTTCTCGATGCGGTTGAGATCATAGGGATCTTCTGGATCGTCGTACTCCTCCAGCTTCTCCTGGAAGAAGCGGTAGGCCTCACCGATGTTTCCCGCACCGCCTGCTAGCGGTTCACCGCGTACACACGCGCGAAACTCGGCACGATCCAGCTGGGTGGGCAGTACCTTCAGTTCGCCGTCGCCTTGCTCGCGTCGGTTGATCAGGAAGTCCTCGTGGATGTATTGAGCGTGCCGCGCGTCCTGGATCCGAGCGCGGTCGCGAAGAGCACACAGCAAGAGGGACATGGTCGTTAAACGCTGCTGACCGTCAACGACGATCCACGCCTGGGAACCACTCGAGAAACCGGGCGCCGGCGCCAGTACAACCGAGCCGAGGAAGTGACCAGGGCCTTGATCGTTGTCCGCGATGGCGTCCGCCTGCTCGCAGATCGAACGCCAGAGCGGCGCCCATTCCTTCGGCGTCCAGCTATACGGCCGCTGGTAGAGCGGCACCCGAAACTGCTTGGCACCGCTGACCAGCTGTTCGAACGTCGTCTCCTGGGCCTTCACACCCAATCCCTTCGCTCACGATGGCAGACGCCTCGGTTACCGTCCATAAGAGAGGCGGTTCAGGTGAATGTCAGAACCATCATCCTGGCCAATCGCGGGAACATTGTCACTCCTTCCATCGTTCGTGCCGCGCCGGCGGACGGGCCCGCCGAGCGCAACCGCACGTTCATGTAGGCGCATGAGCACGACGAGCACACCCGATGGGGTTACCTGGCGGCGCTGGCCAACCAGAGGCCCGCACCGGAGGGCCCCGGTTCGGTCCCAGCGATCAGATTTCTCTGATGCGACGACGATGTGGACACGGCTCGCCACCGCGCATTCTGTCGTGCCGCAGGCCCCGGTGCGCGATAACTGTTGCGCCTGCGCCGGGCTGGGCCGTACCGTTTGATAGAGAGGAACCGATACCGGTCCTCTTCTCGTCGACTCATGTGGTCGGCTCGCCGCCTTCTCTCGCGGAGCCCACATCGCGGCCTCAAGGCCGAGGGCTGAGACCCCGCTCGCGGCCCTACCGAATTCAGCGTCCCACCCGCGTCGGCAGATTGCCGTCGCCCGGAATTACCTGCGCTGGCCACTGCGCCGCCGCGAGCGGCTGCGCTGTCGCGCCAGCCCGCGAGAGGAGCACTACCGCCCATGACCAACCGACTCAACGACCCCCAGCCGTCATCCGTCGATTCGTGGCTGACCGCGACCTTCCCACACCGGCACTGTCTACGGTCCGAGATCGCAGCGGAGTTGGGCGGCTGCGCGCCCTTGCCCGTTGACGCCCCGGACAAGTCATTCCTCGGCAACGTCGTAGAACACGCGATCGGCCTGAACCTGTGCGCCCGCGCCCCGTACGTGAGGCTGTTCAATTGCCTCAGTCACGACCAGGCGATACGACTGCTAAGCATGGCCGGATACGCACCCGGAACCCACGCCGCGGTAGCCGACTATGCCTCGTGGTGGCGCGGTGACTGCGGACCGCATCCGTCCCGGCTGTTTACGGTGGCCTGCCGGCTCGCCTACGTGCGGGATTTGCTGCATGGCCTCGACCATCGGCGATCCGATGCAAACGACGTGGCACGAATGCTTCTCGGACGACACCCCGGACTGCTCTGCGCCCGCCCGAGCGACGTATTCCACACCAGGCCAGCATTCCGCCACATGTGGGCGAGCTACACCAGCGGCTTCGAGGCCGACCTACGGTCGTACGGGCCTTCGGCCGCTCAGCTTCGATTGCTCGGAGGAAGCCGACACGCCGACTTCCTGCTTGGCACGACCCTCCTTGAGGTTAAGAGCGGTCGGCTCGATCAAGACCACTACCTGGACTCTTTGATCAACCAACTTCTGGTGTACGTCGTGCTCGCGCACAGCGACGGCCACTCGATCACCCACATGGCCGTTTACGCCGCGCGCTACCAGAGGTTGCTGCGCTTCCCTGTGTTGGAAACGCTCAACCGGCTCGCCGGATCGCCCGTCGATCTTGATGAGGCGGGCATTCGTCTCAGTGCTGTGGTACAGCCGAAGCCGGCACCCGAAGGCGCTGCCTGACGCTCGGAACGGGCCTATCGAGCGAGCACCAGCCGAGGACCGCAGATCCACACTGGATGAAAGACGAAAGGCACCTGACCCACATATTCGCAGGTCAAGTGCCTTTCGATCTTGCGCGCCCGAAGGGACTCGAACCCCTAACCTTCTGATCCGTAGTCAGATGCTCTATCCGTTGAGCTACGGGCGCAGGTGCCACGCCAGCATACACGCCGGGTTTGGCGCGGAGACTCCGGGATTCGAACCCGGGAGGGGCGGTTAACCCCAACCGCATTAGCAGTGCGGCGCCATAGACCAGACTAGGCGAAGTCTCCCCCGGTGATCTGCCTGCAGACCACCGCCGGTCGAGGATACAGGTCGCGTGGTGGACCGGGCAAAGCGACCTCCGACGGTCGATCGAGCAGACTTGCGGCTCTTGCAACGGGTGAACCCAGGGTCGCGGGACTACGCTGCCAAACCATGGGAACCGGTGGTACGGAGCCGGAGCAGCCGGCCGATGCACGCCAGCCGCGGTCGCGGCCGGCGAAGGCAACCTTCGCCGCGGCCGAACCGGCGGAAGATCGACGCGCCCCCCAGCCGCGAGCGGCGAAGATGCCGCCGGCGGTGCTCTTCCAACCTCCACCCGAGGTTGATCCGCGTTCTTCTTCGGCCGGTGCCGTGCCGCCGCGCAAGAGCGCGGAGAGCGATGCCGCCCAGCCGGTGACGGACGCCACACCTGGCAAGGCGGCTCCGCGGCCCCGGAAGAAGACCGGCGCGGAGCCAGCCGCGGCCACCGAACCGCCGCCCACCAAGGCGGCGCCGAAGAAGGCCACGCCGGCGAAACGGACGCCCGCCGCGCGGACCGGCAGCGACGAGCCGGACGCCGTGAAGGACCCGGCGCCCACCGACGCCAAGCCGGCCACGACCCCGCGCCCGCGCAAGAAGGCGATCTCTGCTGCGGCGGAGCCGGCGCCCGACGTGGCCGCCGGCCCCGCGAAGCGGGCGAAGAAGGCCGCGCCGAAGAAGGCGGCGCCCGCGGCCAAGAAGCGCGCGGACGAATCGGTCGACCAAAGCACCGAGACCTCCGAGGCCGCCCAACCGGCCCCAGCGACGCTCGACGCTGTGGTCGCCGACGCGCCCGTTGCCGCAACCGAGAAGGCTGCCGCACCGGGGCAGGTCGCGCCAACGGACGGGGCTGCGGCAACCGAGCCCTCGCCCGCTGGGCAGGTGGCCGTGGCTGCGGCTTCGGGGGAGGACGCCCCGACGGAGCAGGTGGCGGCGAGAAAGCATGCGGTCTCCGAGCGGTCGGCTGCGGCGCAACCGATCGCAGAAACGAAGCCGGTTGCGGCAGCGCAGCCGGTTGCCGGGACGGACTCGGCTGCGGCTACCGAGCCGGTCGCAGGTGCCAAGCAGGCTGCCGCGGCGAAGGGGGCCGCCGCCGTGCCGCCGGTTGCGGCGACGGACAGGGCTGCGCCAACGGACAAGGCTGCGCCGGCGAAGCCTGCGGCTTCTGCGCGGCCGACCGCGTCGCCGGTTGCGGCAGCGGGACCCGCGCCTTCTGAGCGCGCGGCCGCGGCGCGGCCGGATACGGCAACCGAACAGGTCGCCGCGACGGACCAGGCGACCCAGCCTGCGGCTTCCAAGCGGGTGGCCGCGGCGGCACCGGTTGCGGCGACGGACCAGGTTGCGGCGAAGGACGAGGCTGCGGCAACGAAGCCCGCGGCTGCTGGGCGGGCGGCTGCGGCGCCGCCGGTAGCGCCAACAGAGCCTGTGCCTTCCGAGCGGCCCGCGGCGGCGCACCCAGCAGCGGCACCGGAGCAGGTCGCCGCGACAGAGCAGGTTGCGGCTGCGAAGCACGCTGCCGCGGAAGAGCGGGTTGCGGCAACGAAGCCTGCGGCTTCTGAGCAGGTAGCCGCGGTTGCGGCCACCGACGAGGTTGCGGCGACAAAGCCAGCCACCGCGGACCCTGCGTCAGCCGCCGACCCGGTTGCCGCCGCGGAGCAACCGATGCGCGCGACCGAGCCGGCCCT
This sequence comes from Asanoa sp. NPDC050611, assembly GCF_040654855.1. NCBI lineage: Bacteria > Bacillati > Actinomycetota > Actinomycetes > Micromonosporales > Micromonosporaceae > Asanoa > Asanoa sp. NPDC050611. The sequence continues at coordinate 16,327 of NZ_JBFAIU010000005.1, read as the reverse complement.
GGCCGCCTCGACCTCTCCGGCCGGCAAGGCCGCCACCCCGGAGCCAGCCCCGGACGAGGCCGAGATCTCACGGTCCTCCCTGCGCCACCTTCCAGAGATCGCCGCCGTCGCGGCGGTCAAGCGCTTCACGCCAAAAGCCGAACAATGGGCAGCCGAACTCCGCGCCACCTACCCCGCCGCCACCCCAGACGGCCTGGCCCGGCTCGCCCAACGCCGATTCACCCGCAAATCCACCGCCACCGGCGCCGCGGCCAGCTTCGCCACCGGATGGTCCGCCGCGGCAGACCTGGCCGGGACCAACTGGGTCAACGCCGAACTCATCACCCACATCGCCGCCGCCTACGGCAAGCAGGCCACGGCGATCGACCTGCTCGTTCTCACCGGCGTACACCAGGATGACGAATCGGCCGAAGCGGCGATCGACGGGCGGCAAGGTCACAGCGCGAGCCGCGCACCGATCAACGCCGCCGGGACCGCGGCGACCTGGGCCGCGTTGAAGATCCTCACCAGGTGGTGGCCCGGCCTGGCCGCCGCCGGTGGTGCCGCCACCGCCAGCCTCAACACCGAGCGCGTGGCCGCGCGAGCGGTTCAGCGGTTCAGAGCCAGCTGAACCACTCGCGCGGCAGCAGCGCGTACCCCACGAAAGCCACCACATCCAACAGCGTGTGCGCCACCACCAGTGGCAGCACCCGCTTTGTTCGGATGAAGAACAGGGCGAACACCACGCCCATCACGGCGTTGCCGAGGAAGGCGCCGAAACCCTGATACAGGTGGTACGAGCCGCGGAGCACCGCCGACGCCGCGACCACCCAGCCCAGTTTCCAGCCGAGCTCGCGCAGCCGGGTGACCAGGTAACCGACCACGACGATCTCCTCCAGCACCGCGTTCTGCGCGGCGGACAAGATCAGAACCGGGACGGCCCACCACACCGGCGGCAGCGCGGCCGGCACCAGGTTCGCGTTGATGCCCAGGTAGGAAGCCGCCCAGACCAGGCCGAGCCCCGGCAGCCCGATCGCCGCCGCCAGCGCCACGCCCCAGCTGAAGTCGAACCAAGGGCGGCGAAGATCGAGGCCGAGCAACGAACGCGGCGACCGCAGCAGGTACAGCGCCAGGGCCACCGGCACCAGGGAGAAGAAGATCCCGAGCAGCTGGTACGTCAGATCCAGATAAGGCCGAGCTGACTGCGACGCGTTCAACGTCGCCGTCTGCTGCGACAGCGGCTGCGAAGCCGTGAGCCGCGCCACGATCGTGACCATCGAGTAGATCGCCGACTGGCCGAGCGACAACCCGAGCACGATCAGGATCTCGGGACGCAGCCGGGCGTCCGTGCGTACCGGCTGCTGCTCGAGATCGACAGTCACGCGCTAACTGTGCCGGATAAACCTGAGCGCGGGTACGAGGAGCCCTAAACCAGTGGCCCCTGGTCGGCGAACCATGCCTGGTCGACCCGCACCCGGACCCAGCATTCAGGCTGCGGACCAGGGCCAGGACCAGGGCCAGGGGCGGCCACGGGCGCGGCGGCGGTGCTGGCGACCTGCAGCGGACCGAACGACACCACCGACGCCCGCCCGGTCACATGCAGCCCCGTCCGCTCGTTCAGCAGGTCGAGCAGCAGCAACCGGACCGCGCCGGAGATCGGCGTGCGCCCGTACTCCGGCCAGGTGACCAACCGCCGCGACGGCACCTGGACGAAACCGACCGGCCCGCGCCGTGCGGTCCGCCCGCCGAGCGCCGCGGTCACGAAGATCATTTCTTGCCTGCGGATGAAATCGATCATGCGGTCGTCGAGCCGTTTCAGCTCGACGGTTGGCGGGTCCACCGGTACGGGACGTCCGACCGGCGCGGTCGACCGCCAACCGGCCGACCGCCGGCCGCGCCCGAACGAACCCGTTGGGGCAGGGATGACGGTGCGCTCCATGCGAACTCCAGAACCGAAAATGACCAGCCGGAACGCGCAGCGCCTTACCACACGCGGTTCAGCGTTCCACACGCGGAGATCGATTGACAGGGCCGGATCGCGTCCGTCGCACATTCTGTGCGATGGGGCTCGACGGAGAGTGCGCAGGCTGGTCAGACGTGCACAGCGCGACCACACACACCCTGATCAACCAGAGGCACGGCGGGCCGGGTGGAGGCCGAGGCGCGTCCGACAAGCGAAAAGGGCGTCAATGGGGAACCTTTCACGGCTGCTGAAGGAAAGCTGGACCCTCGTCGAGGAACAGCAGGACAAGGTCGCCGGATACTTCTACGCACGCATTTTCCTGTCCAACCCGCACTTGCGGAACCTGTTCCCGGTGACCATGGACGTGCAGCGCGCGCGGCTGCTCGGCGCCATCGTCAGCGCGGTGCAGACGCTCGACGACCCGGACCGGTTCGAGGAATACCTGCGCCAGCTCGGTCGCGATCACCGCAAGTTCCACGTGGAACCAGAGCACTACGAGGTGGTCGGCGAGGCGCTGCTCGAGGCGCTGCGCACCTTCGCGGGCGAGTCCTGGAGCATCGAGTACGACCAGGCCTGGGGCGACGCGTACAACGTGATCGCGAAGAAAATGATCGCCGGCGCGGAGGCCGACCCGAACCCGGCGTTCTGGCACGCCGAGGTCCTCACCCACGAACGCCGCGCCCGCGACATCGCCGTGATGACCTGCCGGCCGCTGCAGTACCCGCTGGAATACCGCGCCGGCCAGTACGTCAGCGTCGAGGCGCCGCGCTACCAGCCCAGGCTCTGGCGCACGTACTCCATGGCGAACGCCCCCAACAAGGAGGGCACGATCGAGTTCCACGTGCGCGCGCTGGGTGCCGGCTGGGTCTCGAGTGCGCTGGTTCGCCGGGTCCAGGTGGGCGACCTGCTCCGGGTGGCGGCGCCGATGGGCACGATGACCCTCGACCGCAAGTCGACCCGCGACGTGGTCTGCGTAGCCGGCGGCACGGGCCTGGCCCCGGTCAAGGCGCTGATCGAGGAGCTGACGCGCTACAACCGCACCCGCTGGGTGCACGTGTTCTTCGGCGCCAAGGACCGCGACGACCTATACGACCTGCCCGAACTCAACAAGCTGGCGGCGCGCTACCCGTGGCTGTCGGTGGTGCCGGCCTGCAGCGACGACCGCAACTTCGTCGGCGAGCAGGGCAACATCGGCGAGGTCGTGGCCCGCTACGGGCCCTGGGGCGACCACGACTTCTTCGTCTCGGGCTCGGCCTCGATGGTCAAGAACACGCTGCGCACACTGGCCGAGCTGAAGGTGCCGGCGGTCAGGATCAAGTACGACACCTTCGGCGATATCTAGACTGCTCGGGTCAGCCGGGGGCACGACCGCCGCTCCCGCCAGACAACGCTGCGCTTCGCTCCGCTGCCAGGTCCGCGGCTGGTCCCGCGAACCAACCGCCAACATCGCGCGAATCGAACATCAACTCGCCGCAGATCGAAAGTTCAGCCGTCGCAAATCGAAACCCGCGAGCTAGCATGAGGGCGTGCCGACACACCTGATCCCGCGCCGTGCCGCGGTGCAGGTGAGCGCCGCGCTCGCCGACACCCGCGTCGTGCTCATCACCGGGGCCCGCCAGGTCGGCAAGAGCACCCTCGTCCGTGTCGTCGCCCAAGATCGTCTCGCCGAGCGCCGTGACCTCGACCGGGCGCAGGACCGCGCCGCGGCCCTCGCCGATCCCGTGGGCTTCGTCGACACCGGCGAGCTGATGGCGATCGACGAGATCCAGCGGGCACCAGAGCTGCTCCTGGCCATCAAGGCGTCGGTCGACGAGGACCCACGCCCCGGCCGGTACCTGTTGACCGGATCGTCGCGACTGTTCGGGATGGTCGCCGCCCCCGACGCTCTGCCCGGCCGGATGGAGACCGTCGAGCTCTGGCCCTTCTCACAAGGCGAGCTCGACGACGAACCCGACGGCTTCATCGACGCCATCTTCGCGTCGGGACCCGAGCTGCGACACGAGTCCACGGTGACCCGCGCCGACTACGCCGCCCGGATCGTGCGCGGCGGGCTCCCCGAGGCCACGAGCCGCACCGACTCCCAGCGCCGCCAGCGCTTCCTCGACGGATACGTCCAGGCCCTCATCGACCGCGACGTCCGCCAGCTCTCCGACATCCACCGCAAGGCCGAACTGCGCAAGCTCGTCCGCCTGCTGGCCGCCAGATCCGCCACGGTGATCGCCGCGAACTCGCTCGAGTCCGAGCTCGGACTGAGCCGACCAACGATCGCTCGCTACATGCAGGCGCTCGAAGAGATCTTTCTCGTCAAGCGCGTTCCGGGATGGTCGCGCAACCTGGGCACCCGGGCCACGGCATCCCCGAAGCTGATCTTCGTCGACTCCGGCATCGCCGCGAACGAGCTGGCGATCGACGCCCGGTCGTTGCTCCGCCCGGGTGCGCCGTTCGGGCCGCTGCTCGAGTCCTTCGTCCTGTCCGAGCTGGCCCGCCAACTGACGTGGTGCCGCGCGGCAGCCGAGCTCTCGCACTACCGCGACCACAGCAAGTTCGAAGTTGACGGCGTGCTCGAAAACAGGTCCGGCAACGTGGTGGGCATCGAGGTGAAGGCGGCCTCGACCGTCGGACCGGACGACTTCCGCGGCCTACGCCGACTCGCGGACCGCCTCGGCGATGACTTCGTCGCCGGCGTCGTCCTCTACACCGGCACCGCGACGCTGCCGTTCGGCGACAAGCTCCGCGCCATGCCGGTCAGCGCCCTCTGGCAGACAGCCGCGAGCTAATAGCTCCAGGGCACCCCGGTCTCGCGGTACTCGCCGATCGGCACCAGCGCCGCACCCGGCGCCATCCGCTCGTCGTACAAGCGGCCCTCCAAATGATCGACCTCGTGCGCGACCAGCCGCGCCAGCCCTCGTTCGAAAGTCGTCACCAGCCGCTCGCCGGACCAGTCCGCGTGCTCCACCTGGATCCGCAACGACCGCGGCACGAGCCCGCGCACGTCGAAGAACGACAGACACCCCTCATACCGCTCGTCCGTACGCGGCGAAGCGTCCACGATCCGCGGGTTGACCAGCACCAACGGCTCAGCCGCCGGATCGGCCGGCCGGACTACGGCGATCGCCACGGCGAGCCCGATCTGCGGCGCCGCCAGGCCCACACCCTTGCTGAAGATGTGCATCTCCTCGATCCGCTCGAGCGCGGCGAACAGCCGGTCGACCACATCGCGCCCCGCGGCGGCGTCCTCCGGCAGCCGCAACGGCACCGCCGGATGCGCGAGCAGTGCGCTGCCCCGCTGCACCACGCCGACGGACCGCATCCGTTCGCTCGGCGTCCGCGGCGCGTGGCGCTGCGCGGGCACGACCGGTGGGGTGGCCGGCAGGGACGCCCGCCACCCGTTCGGCGCCTCCCGCAGCCCCCGGAACCGCCACTCCAGCCGGTAACGGGCGTTGAGCGTCGGCGAGTCGGTGGTCCACTCGAACCACGTGCGGTCACCCTCCGCCCGCCGCGCCACCGGCGTGCGCAACGGCGCCTCCTCGGCCGACAGCGACGTCTCCACGCCCCACACCTGCGCGTCCAGCTCGGTCGGGAAGTCGAGGCGCACGGTCAGCCGCCGCGTCGGCAGCCGGACGGCGCGCTGGAACCAACGACCCCATTTCTCCTGACCCACCGTGTACGCGTACTCGATGGTGACCCGCTCTCCGGGATAGAGCGGGAAGCGGCCGTTCGCGTTCTCGAAGAGCAACCAGACCTCTTTGAACGCGTCGCGGTCGTGCTTCTTGCGCCACTCCATCGGCTCGCGCGCCGGCGGGTCGTCGCACCAGGCGCGCAGATCGAGCTCGTCGAAGGTCAGCGGGTTGTCACGGTGGTGCTTGTTCGACAGCTCCGGGTCGTCGGGATAGCGGTCGACGGCGACCCGCACGAGGTAGCGGGTGACCGGCTCGGTCCCGGCGTTGTAGAGGGAGCGGCGGATCACGCAGCGGTACGCGTCGCCGACGAACGCGAGCGTGGCGACCTCCTGCTCGACGATGAGGCCGGTGCCAGGGGGCATCCATTGCTCGGGTACGGGCGGGTCGCGCTGCAACTGCCCGGCGGCGCCGCGGGCGTGGCGCAGGTCGTCGTAGTCCTGGAAGCGCAGCCAGATCGCCCCGCCGGCGCTGAGCACGGCCTCGGCGCGGCGGGCGAAGTCCTCGGTGGGGCGGTGGCGGCGACCCTCGACGTGGCTGACGTACGAGGGATCGAAGCCCATCTGCGTGGCGAGCTGTTTCTTCGTCAGGCCGCGTTCGACCCGCCAGCGCGACAGCTCGGCCGCGAACGTCTGGGCGGCGCGTTCTATCGGCGAGATTGGTGAGGTCGGCGACGGCGGGCTCGGCATCACGCATCCCTGTTGGGGCCGGACTCCCCTAGAGGCCCGGAAATCCAGTCTGCTGCGCAGGATCGCAACCCGACCAGAAGTGCCGCGTTACCGACAAATCACTTGACAATCGTCGCTCAGCGCGACTTAGTCGACACGCCGCGAAGCGCCGTCATCCGCCCAGATGAGGAGTAGCCCGCGCCGACCAGCGATTCTCTGGTTAGGCTAGCCTTAGCACGCTATGGTGTTCCGGCTGGCAATCGGAGTGGGTGAAGTTCTGTGACGGCACAGATGCGGACGGCGGTCCGGTCCCGGTGACGGCGACCATCGACTTCCGCGCGATGGCCGGCGCGCCCTTCGACCCGATCTCGGCCACCCTGCGCTCAATGTTCGGGACGGATGATCTCCCAGGCCTGACGCAGGGCCTGCTCGTCCACGACCCAGCGGGTTGGCTGCCGGCCTCGTCGCTGGCCGACGGCTCCCACCTCCCGCAACTGCTGGAGGCCGCGGGCCGCCGCTGGCGTGGTTCCCCCCACGCGGCCGCAGCGCTGGCGTGGAAGTCCTACAGCTACTGGCTGGCGTTGCCGGCGGTGCTGGGTTGGGCGTCGGCACGGCGGGTGCCGCTGCTGCGTTCGTCGGACGTCCTGGTCCACTTCGAGGACCACCGTCCGCTGCTGACGCTTGGTTACCGCCGTTCTATTGACGTGGCCGTGCTGCCGTCGGACCCGCTGGCCATCTCGGGCCTGCCCGAGGTCGTGGTGGTCCCGGACGAGGCGGCGCTGCTGGAGGCGTTCCGCACGTCGCTGCTGGACGAGCACGTGAACCCGATGCTGGAAGCGATCCACGCGGAGGTCCGGGTCGGGGCTCGGACGCTGATGGGTTCGGTTTCATCGGGCATGGCATACGGCCTGCTACGTGCGGCGGACTGGCTACCGGGTTCGACCCGAGACAACATCACAACGCTGCTGACTGCGCTGGAGTTGGACGACCTGATCGACCTGGTCGACGGCCCAGGAGGCCAACTGAACGTCCAGCGCAAAACCTGCTGCCTAGCCTTCACGCTCCCGCAACCAAAACTCTGCACCGGCTGCGTCCTCCGCCCGTCCTAAGTGCACGACTGACGGCCAGATCAGGCCGCCTGTGCGGCCGCGAAGACGATCACGACGGTAGACAGTCTCGTCGTCGGGACTAGGCTCAGACGCATGTCGCTTTCGGAGATTGATCTATCCGCGGTTACGGCGACGTTGGCCGAGTTTGACGAACTCGGTCGTGAGGCGTTCCTCGCGAGGTACGGGTTTGGCACGGCAACCACGTACGTCCTGCGCCACGAAGGTCGGTTCTACGACCCCAAGGCGGTAGCAGGCGTCGCGCACCGGTTCACCCCCGTGCCAAGCCCCTTCGAGCGAGTGAGTTCGACGCGACGCAGGGGATCGCCCAACTAGCGAAGCTTGGGCTCGAGGTGCTTCCCTTCCCCGGCTTGTGGTGGGCCAACCAGGGCGCGAGCTACAAGCCAGAGCGGGACGGGGGCTTCGTGTGGGCGCCGAAACAGACGAAGGCCGGTTATGGCGTCGCACATCACACCGACGTGCGCAAGCTCAGGGTGGGGCAACGGATCATCCACTACGAGAACGGCGCTGTCCGCGCGATCGGGACCGTCGCTGAGGCGCCCTACGAGGCTCCCCGACCGGAAGGCCTGAGCGGCGACGCTTGGGGCGAACAGGGCTACCTGTGCCCAGTCGACTACTACGAGCTGCCCAGGCCGATCCCGCGAATCGAGATCCCGAACCGCGATCCAGGCGTCGGGCCGTTCGATGTCCAAGGGAACGTCAAACAGGGCTATCTGTTCAAGATCACAGATGCCCATCTGTTCACCCTGCTGCGATTCCTCAACGAACGCATCCCGGAGCTGTTCACCGACATGGTCACGCATCCCCACCTAGCCGAGCCGGCCCCGGCGCCGGCTATGACGTCAGACCCGATATTCGAGGCGCTGCTGACCTTCAAGAATGTCGTCCTCGAAGGAGTGCCGGGCACGGGCAAGTCCTACACGATTGAACGAATTGCTCGAGAGTGGAGGGCGCGCACCGGGCGCGATCTGCTGACCTTCGATGATCAGCGTTACCGCGCCATCGTCCTCCATCCCAGCAGCTCGTATGAGGATTTTATCGAGGGCCTGCGGCCAGAGGCTGAAGCCTCCACCGCGAAGGCTTTCGACCAACCAGCGACTTCGACCGGCAAGTTCGGGCTCCAAGATGGATTCTTCGTCTCGGTCTGCGCCGCCGCCGTTGCTGCGCCAGACAAAGACGTTCTCGTCCTGCTCGACGAGCTCAACCGTTGCAACGTGCCGAGCGTCTTTGGCGACCTCCTACTAACGCTCGAAGCATCGAGGCGCGCTCGGTACAAGCACCGTGACATCAAGACACCGGCAACCGCGCAGGACTGGACGACGCCGACGCCGGCGCAACTGCCGTACTCGAGGCGCACCTTCTTTGTCCCAGACAACGTGTACGTCATAGCCACAACGAACACCACCGACCGGTCCGTCGCTCCGCTCGATTCGGCGCTGCGTCGACGGTTTGCTTTCCATCGCCTCGAGCCAACGATGCCCGACGTCGGCGACCTGCCTGCGACCGTGCCGGCGCCCGTGCGTGAGCTGTTCGGCACCTCTGCCGCCGTGCTCCACGACCTCAACGATCACGCGCTGCGGCCATGCCTCGGCCCGGATGGTGTCCTCGGCCACTCGTACCTCTACGCCGCGGCAACCATGCTGAAGGATGCAGTCGGTGTGGAGGAGGCGGTATTGCGGCTCAAGCTGCACTGGCAATACACGATTCTTCCCCAACTCATCGACTCCGTCCGCGCCTTCGGGGCCGAGAATCTGCTTGATCCCGTCACGCGAAGCGATTGGTTCGGGGAGCACGCCGATCTCCAGAAGGTAGCCCCCACGGCGTTGAACGCGTTGGCTCAACTCGACGACTTCCTGCATCAGTCGTTGGAGCTCCAGGTTGTGGTGGAGGGCACGGGCTTGGCGCGCGGCGCGCGCATCGCGGCACAACGAAGCCCCGCCGCGGCGACGCCAGACGAACCAACGATCGAGGAAGATAGCGCTGAACCGGACGAGGTCGCTTTCGCCGCCGCCAATCAGCAATGAGCCTCACGGTCGCAGCCGCTCGTCGTGGCACGCGAGTGGGTTTCGTCGCGGCGGGCGGGTCAAACCATCAGATCGTGATTACAGTGGCGCCAAAGCCGTGGCGGCCGGACGATCGCCGAGTGCTCGTCGTCGACGCTTGGGCATCTCGTCGTCATCACGATCTGGTGCTGTACGAGACGAATCGCCTCCATGTAACCGCTCGGGACCCCGAGAAGCTCGAGACCTTGAACCGGTGTCTGGGGGCGTCGCGGCGCGCGGACGCGGATGGCGCCCTCTGGGACAGCAGCTTGATCGCGCCTGACGTCGAGCCCTCGAAGCAGCACCTTTCAGCAGCCCGGACGCCCGCGGAGCAGGATCGAACCACCGTCGCCGGCTTGCTGGAGCTCTTCGAACGTTTGAACTTGCTAACTCCAGAGGTTCACGACCTGACCGGGATTCCACAACGCTCGCCGCTACACCGACCGTTGCTGTACCGCGGGCTGCTGGATGAAGTTCTGGCGAGGCTGAACTCGGCTCGGCGCGGGTACCGCCCAGTCGCCGTGATTCGGTCGTCGGTACGAGGTCGGATCCAGCCCGCCAGCGCGCTGCGTTATTCGGTCACGTCAGATCCGCGTCTCACCTGCCACTACGACGAGCTGACGGAGTCGACCGTCCTCCTCGGAGTCGTTTGCGCCGCGTTGGAATGGATCGCAGACGGCCGTGGCGTCAAGTCCTGTTTCCCAGGTAAGTACGCCGAGCCACAACTCCGCCATGACGCGGTCGCACTGCGCCGTGCACTGGCCGGCGTGACCGCGCTGCCACCTCGAGTTGCAGTCGTCGTCGGAGCGCGGCTACGCCTCGATCGGCTCGACCAGCCGTGGACGATCGCGCTCCACCAGAGTCTCGCTGTGTTGATGGAGAGCGAACATGCCCCCCAAAACACCGGCCCGCAGTTAATTCACCCTGTGGAACTGTCAATCCCAACAGATCAGCTGTGGGAACGGATTGTCCATCAAGTGCTTCTGCGTACCGGGTTCAATCCGGTCCTCAGCCCGCCCACTCAGCCCGTTGATCTTGTCGAGGACCCATGGCTGTCCGACCGGCCGACACGGGGGAAAAGTACTCGGCCGGACAACGTCGCGTGGCGCGGTCAGGACATGTGGGTAGTCGATGCCAAGTACAAGGACAGGGCATCCGGATCGTCGCCGGAGCGTGGCGACCAGTATCAGATGTTTGCCTACAGCCACCTCATAGCCCGGCCGGGCAACACTCTCCGCCGTGCGGTGCTCGTCTACCCGGGCGATGCGCCCGCTCGCAGTTGGCGCCGCGGCCGCGACGACTCGGAGACGCCACGCAGACTCATCGCCGCCCGCATTCCCTTTCCCACGGCGACGCAGGCGCGATCCTCGAACGAGTGGGAGAGGTACCTTAACGCGGCCGCAGACTCGTTCCGCGCCGCTGCGGACCTCACCGCTGTCTGATCAGCGGTCGCTTGGTGGTCGAGGGTCGACGAGGTCGACCAGCGGGGCCGTGGGCAACGCGATCCAGCCCTCGGAGGTCGCCGTCGTTCGTTGCTCAGGGGTTGGTTTGGTCGCGCGGCCGGTCGCTGCTGCTCGGGCGGCCAACGCCGCCACGACCGCGTCTAGGGCGTCATGACTGCGGCGCCAAAGCGCCTCGAACTCGCCCAGCGACAACCACGGCGCCGCGGCCAGCAGCGACGACACAAGATCCGACGCCAACCCCGCCCGTTTGTAGCCCCGGTGCGTCAGGCCCCAGCAGAACAGCGACGCCGCCGGATACACCTCCACCACTACGTCGTCGCCGGCGCGGGACAGAGGAACCCCCGACGGCGCCAGCAGTGGCAGAAGGCCCGCCGCCCGGAAGGCGGCGTGCCCGATCCGGTCCGCCGACACGCTCATCGGGATCAATCCCGTTGACGCGCGAACGACCTCGTCAGTCAGCCGGTACGCCAGCCGTCGTCGCCACGCCGAACCCTCGCCCGGCGGCGGTGGCGTCACCACCCCGTCGGCGTGCGCCGACACGAACGAGACGAAGGCGGCAGGCCAGCCCAACGGCGAGTCGATGCCCGCCTTGTCCGACCCACGGATCGCCGTCACGATCTCCGCGTCCGAGACCCCGACCGCGAGGGACGTCACCACAGCACGCCCAGGCGACCACGACACGACCGCCAAACCAGACCGCTCGTCCGCCGCGGCTAGATCCACCCCGACCGTGATCACGGCAGTGACGACAGGATCACGTCGCGGTGGCAGCGCGACTGGTCCGCCTCGAAGCAGAGCAGCGCCACCCGCTCTCGCGACGCCAGCTCGACCAAGGGCGTCAGCGACGGCATCAAGCCCGCATAAACCGCGCGCGAAGCGACGAGCTCGGCCGGAGAACCTCCGAAACCAGGCCGGTTCGACGGCGGATTCCCCAGCTCCGGCATGTGCGTGTAGCCGACGCCGACCGAAGACAAGGCCGCGGCCAGCGCTTTCTTGTTGAACGGGGGCTTTCGGGACCGGGCCGCGTAGCGGACGTCGACCACGTGTGACACGCCCAGCGCCGACACCCGGGCGAGGAACTCCGGCAGCGACAGGCCTTCGTACCCGATGCCAACAACCACGGCACCAACCATGCCACGGCCGGCCCCCGCAGCTCCGGGACGAGCTGCGGGGGCGGCCACCTACCCCCAGCGAAACGACCACACTTCCGAAGACAGGTACAACCGTGCCAGATCAGGGCGGACGCCCCCATCAGGAACAGGTGCCGCAAGCACGGCCGGACCGGCTTAACCACGCAGAGTGAAAACGCCAAGAATCCGACAGTGACTACGTGGAGAACGCCGCGAACAGGGGAAAGTGGCGCGGCATGAGGATCGGCATCGTGGGGTCAGGCAAAGTCGGCGGCGCGCTCACCGGGCGCTTCAGGGAACTCGGTCACGACGTTCTGGTGGCCAACCGGAGGGGGCCGGACTCGCTCCGGCCGCTCGCCGACCAGACCGGCGCACAGGCCTCGACCGTCCGGGACGCGGCCGAGCAGTCCGACATCGTCGTCCTGGCCATCCCGACCACAGCGGTCACGGAACTCCCGGTGCAGGCCTTCGACGGCAAGATCGTTGTCGACGCCATCAACTACTACCCGGAGCGCGACGGCGAGATCGAGTCGATCATGGACCGGGCGATCACCTCGAGCCGCTGGGTCGCCGACCATCTTCCGGGTGCCCGCCTGGTCAAGGCCTTCAACAACATCTCGGCCAGCCACCTCGGGCGCAACGGGAAGCCCAACGGCGAGACCGACCGCATCGCCCTGCCGATCGCCGGCGACGACACCGCCGCCAAGGAGGTCGTCGAGAAACTCGTCGACGCGCTCGGGTTCGACCCGGTCGACGCGGGATCACTCGACGCGAGCTGGCGCCAGCAGCCGGGCACCCCGGTCTACCTGACCGACCTCGACGCCTCGACGCTGCGGACCAGGCTCACCGCTTGAGCCCCACCGCCGCGTACCCGGCCAGCCGCATCGACTGGTCCGTGTCCGGGTCGGGCTGCCAGTGCGTCATGTCGACCACGCCGGGCGGCAACAGCTCCAGACCGGCGAACAAGGACGTCACCTCGGCACGCGTACGCATCGTCATCGGCAACGCCGTACGCCGGTAAAGCTGTCGGTGTGTCGCCGCCCGTTCCGGCTGCGCGTCCGCGGTCGCGTGGGTGACCGCGAACATGCTCCCGGACGCCAGGCCGTCGCGGTACGCGGCCACGATCCCAGCGGGGTCGGCCGCGTCGTCGACGAAGTGGAGCACCGCCACCAGCAGCACACCGACGGGCGCCGAAAGGTCCAAGCCGGACGCGGCGAGCACCGCGGCGGGGTCACGCAGGTCGCCCTGCAACACCGTGACCAACGGATTGTCGGCGAGCAGGGCCCGGCCGTGCGCCACCGCGACCGGATCGATGTCCACACACACCACCCGCGACGACGGCGCCGTCTCCGGCACGCTCCCCGCGGTCGGCAACCCCGCGCCCAGGTCGAGGAACTGCTGGACGCCGCACCGCACCATGAACCGCACCGCGCGCCGGAGGAAGGCGCGGTTCGCCCGCATGAGCGCCGGCAGTTCCGGCCAGTCCGCGATCGCCTGCTCCGCCATGGCACGATCGGCGGCGAAGTTGTGCGCCCCGCCCAGGTAATAGTCGTACACCCGAGCCGCATTCGGCTTGTCGCGGTCGATCTCGTCGGGTGACCAGGACGAATTACCCTGCGCCACGATCTACTCCCTCTAAACCGGCCAATCGGGAAGATCGTTCCACCCTATCGCCGGCCCGGGCATAACAAGCGCCAAGCGGTATTCCGCTGTGCGGGGGACACCCGCCGTTGGCCCAGCGGACAGCTTCACGTCAACGCCGGCCATTAGGCAGATCAAGTCCGCTACCCAGGGAGTTTCAGCATGCCCGTTCCACGCGCGACCGGCCGGCTCGTCCGCACGGCCATGGTCGCCGGCCTCATAACCGTTCCGGCGATGATCGGGCAGGCGGCGGTCGCCGCGGCACCGACCGCCAAGGACCCCGGCTTCGCCCGGCTCGCCACCGTGCCGGTCTACCTCAACAGCGCCGAGGACCAGGAGACCGTCGCGGAGATCAGCGCGGTCAGCACCGACGGCAAGACGGTCATCTCCACCGACAGCCCTGGTGAGCGCCTCGGCTTCCTCGACATCTCCGACCCGGCCAAGCCGAAGCCGCTGGGCACGTTCGCGCTGCGCGGCGAGCCCACCTCGGTGGCCGTGTTCCAAGACTTCGTGCTCGCGGTCGTCAACACCAGCGAGGACTTCGTCAACACCTCCGGCGAGCTCGTGGTCATCGACCTCAAGACCCGCACGGAGGTCACGAAGTACGACCTCGGCGGCCAGCCCGACTCCATCGCGGTCGCGCCCAGCGGCAAGTACGCCGCCATCGCGATCGAGAACGAGCGCGACGAGGACGTCAACGACGGCGAGATCCCGCAGCAGCCGGCCGGCTTCCTCCAGGTCGTCGACCTCGGGAACGACGTGACCAAGTGGAAGCTGCACAAGGTCGCGCTGAAGGGCCTGGCCAAGGTCGCACCGAACGACCCCGAGCCGGAGTACGTGTCGATCAACGGCAGGAACGAAGCCGTCGTCACGCTCCAGGAGAACAACCACATCGCGATCGTCAACTTGCGCAGCCGCAAGGTCGTTCGGGACTTCAGCGCCGGCCAGGTCAAGCTGAAGGGCATCGACAAGACCGAGGACGGCACGATCGCGCAGACCGAGAACCTCACGGTCGCCCGCGAGCCCGACGGCGTCACGTGGATCGACGACAACACGTTCGCCACCGCCAACGAGGGTGACTACGTCGGCGGCTCCCGCGGCTTCACCGTGTGGAACAGCAACGGCAAGGTCGTCTACGACGCCGGCAACTCGTTCGACCGGCTCGCGGCCGCGCACGGCCTCTACCCGGAGAGCCGCTCCGACGCCAAGGGCACGGAGCCCGAGGGGGTCGCGTTCGGCCGGTTCGGCGGCAAGCCGGTGCTGTTCGTCAACTCGGAGCGGGGCAACTTCGTCGCCGCGTACGACGTGAGCAAGCCGAAGAACCCCGAGTTCCTGCAGATCATGCCGACCACGAACGGCCCCGAGGGCGTCACCACGGTGCCGTCGCGGAACCTGCTCGTGGTGTCCAGCGAGGAGGACCTGCCCGACGACGGCATCCGCGCGTCGGTCACGATCTTCCAGTACGGCGACAAGAAGGGCGCGTTCCCGACGATCCGTTCGGCGTACGAGCCGGGCCAGGCTCAGGCCCCCATCTCCTGGGGCGCGCTGTCCGCCCTGAGCCCCGTGCCGGGCAAGCCCGACCAGCTCGTGTCGATCACCGACAGCGTCTACACCCCGACCCGCCTGCTGACCATCGACACGGCGCAGGAGCCGGCGCTGGTCAAGAGCGAGCTGACCGTCACGCTGGACGGCAAGCCGATCGGCTACGACGCCGAGGGTGTGGCGGCCCGCCCGGACGGCGGCTACTGGGTCGCGGTCGAGGGCGACGGCACCGCCGAGAAGCCGAACCTGATCGTCCGGCTGAACGACAAGGGCGCCGTGCAGGAGGAGATCACGCTGCCGGCCGACGTCGCGGCCAACGTCACCAGCAACGGCTTCGAGGGCATCGCGGCGACCGGCGAGGGCGCCGGCGAGCAGGTCTGGGTCGCGGTCCAGCGCGAGCTCAAGGGCGACCCGAAGGGCACCGTCCGGATCGGCCGCTACTCGGTCGCCGACAACAAGTGGGCGTGGTTGGGCTACCAGCTCGACGCGGCCCCGGCCGGCGCCTGGATCGGCCTGTCCGAGCTGGTCGCCGTCGACAACGACACCTTCGCGGTGATCGAGCGCGACAACCAGCGCGGCCTCAGGGCCACGGTCAAGAAGGTCTACACGTTCGACGTGCCCGCCGACTTCGGCACCGCGGCGCTGCCGACGGCGAAGAAGACCCTGGCGGTCGACCTGCTGCCGCTCCTCAAGGCCGACAACGGCTGGGTGCAGGACAAGGTCGAGGGCCTCGGCATCGCGGGCAACGGCCAGGTCTTCGCGGTCACGGACAACGACGGCGTCGAGGACGCGACCGGCGAGACGGTCTTCATGCGCCTCGGCGCGGCGGACAAGGTGTTCAACCACGAGGGCGGCAACGGCAACGGCGGCACCGGCGGTGTCGGCGGCGGCGAGGGCGACGGCGGCGGCCTGCCGGTGACCGGCGCCCCGGCACTGCTGATCGGCGGCATCGGCGCGCTCGTGGTCGCGGCCGGCGCGCTGCTGTTCGTGCGGGCCCGCAAGGCGAAGCTCCGCTTCACCGCGTAACACCGGATAGGGGAGGAGCCCGCACCGTCGACGACGGTGCGGGCTCCTTTTGTCTGCTCGGGTCCGCCG